>JASFGF010000023.1:0-15141 GCA_050123915.1 Desulfobacterales bacterium
AAAGAGTCTTAAGGGTGGGCAACAAGGTTTTTCAGGCTACGATAAAGCGGAACTCATAGGGGTTTTTACATGCAAATGTCCCGGGGATAATGTTATCAATTTAGTCAAAATACTGAAAAAAAAAGGCGCCGAGGCCATTCATTTTTGTACGTGCACATTTGCGCATAAGAAAGAAGGTGAATGGACGATGGGCAGCGGATTTTGCGATCACATAGATAATATTTTGAAAGGGCTGTCAAATGAAGTGAAAATTCCCTGCATTAAAGGTACGGCTCATTTACCCGACGGGTATGTCCCGGAGGTGTTTAACCCGTAAATTTCCTGAAGAACATCAAATAAACGGTCAAAATAAAACGATACCAATATGTTTTCTTCATATTCTACTTCCTGCCGGCTTCAATATCCCCTTTACATCCTGTAAAAAATTCTGACACAAACGTCCTTTACATTTCTGTTGATAAGACCTTGAAATCCTAAGAAATATAGAAACTTATCAGGCTGTTATCTCTCATCACGTATAAACCCGAATTTGGCATGTCTTTTGCGTTGTTTTGGATTAACGATATTGTGTCGAGGTGAGACGGTTTCAGATTCCAATTGAACGAGCACGTCCGGGAGGGGGTAACAAAATGAAGGTGATGCGAAAAATGTATGACATGCTTATGTACGGAGCATATGCCCATGCAAAATGGGAATATGAATCCAGCATGTCAATCCTTAAAAACAAAAAGAAGTTGCTTTTTCTGCTTATTTTGTGTGTTGTCCTGCTCTGCATGGGAGCAGTAATGGTCTATGCAAAGGATGCCCTGATACTCGGAGGGAAAAAGGCATATGCCCCTCCCATCGGTTTTGCAGCGGGTGCTTTCGTTGTGGCGATTCTCGTGGGTTTTGCTGCAGGATTAATGACGGGCGCCATCGGCGTCGGTGGCGGTGTTGTCATCACTCCGGCTTTGATGAGCGTGGGAATCAGAGGGATCGTCGTGGTCGGTACCGATCTTTTACATATGTTTGCCAAGGGAATTATGGGAACCGCTGTGCACAAGAAACTGGGAAATGTCAATTATAGGCTCGCAATATCATTTGTGGCCGGCTCTTTTATCGGTGTCACTTGCGGAGGATATATAAACAGAACTGTTTACAACATAAATCCGGTTCTGAGCGATGCTTTCATCAGCATTATTTACGTTGCGTTGCTTGGGTTTCTCGGTTTCTATGCCATTCACGATTACTTTAAGTTAAGAAAACTAGGAAATGCAGCACACAAAGAAAATGAAAAAAAGGTAGAATTATCAAGGGCGTCTCTGAAACTGCAATCACTTAAAATCCCCCCAATGATAAAATTCGATGAAGACCTGGTACCCGGTGGGCGAAAGATATCTTTCATTCTAGTCACCATCGTTGGTTTTTTTGTTGGTACCTTTGCCGCAATAATGGGTGTCGGCGGAGGGTTTCTAACATTTCCCTCCTTTGTTTATCTGCTTGGAATATCTTCTTTCACGACAGTTGGAACAGATATTTTCCAGATCGTCTTCACTACGGGTTACGCCTCCATCGCCCAATATGCGATATATGGATTCATATTCGTTTCATTGGCAATGGGCCTCCTTTTGGGGTCGCTCATCGGCGTTCAATTCGGAGCGCTCACGACCAAAGCAGTCAAAGGAATGCACATCAGGGCATTTTACGGCCTTGTCATGCTTGCGGGCTTTATAAACAGGCTGCTTGCCCTGCCATCCAAGCTTTCAGATTTAGGGATCATCCATATCTCCAAATCTCTTGGGGGTGGTCTGAAGACGGTCGGCGTTGTCATATTATTCGGAATCATAACCTACTTTGCGCTGTGGGTTTTTTACCGCTTTATAACGAACGTCAAGACTTTTAGACAGGAAGCTTTGAGAAAGGAGGGATAGAAAATGGCACTTGTTGTGAATAAAAAGGAATTTACACTTGGGGCGGTACTTACGGTCACTTTCTTTGTCCTCTTATTTATAATGCATACCAGCACTATAATACGCATTAAAGGAAAATCCCTGGTGAATTACACTGACGAGGTGTTTGTATCCGTATCCAAAGGCTCGGTTTATTTTATTCCGGAACTGGTGCAGATAGCCGATAAATATATTGGAAAACCTCTGGATGTCAAAATAAAGAAAAATGATAAAGCAGCACTGCTCTTTGAAAAAGTGAATGCGAAAGTAAAGATAAATAATGGCGAGCTGGAAATAAAAGGTGATTTGGGAGAGATACTAAAAAACATTCTTAAAGATGCAGACGCTGTCTTTAACGGCGAGGACAAAGGGTTATACGACAGATACGGATATGCAGGAAGGGATGTTATACATCAGTGGTGGCAGTGTCTTAAAGAGATAGAAAGCGTATACAAAAAAACCAAAAAGTTTGATGAAATAAAACTGTTAAAAACAGTAAGAATAAAGGCACTCGAGCCGACGTTTAACTTTTATGGGATAGAGGCAACATCAGCCTCGCAGCATGCTTTGGGCATCAGCGCTGTTATTGTATTCTACGTCATTTACACGGTGTGGTGGGGGTATGCCATATACTTTCTTTCCGAGGGTGTTGGTCTGATGATGAAAAAATCCAAGGAGAAAAGGGAAGCATAATATTTTTTAAATTAATCAGTTCCAAACAACAGCAGATTTTGTTTGACATTTATGTAACTGACTTATCAAAGGAGCCTGTCATGTATAATAAAATACTGGTCCCTCTGGACGGCTCGAAACGAGCAGAAGCCATTCTACCCCATGTAGAAGAAATGGCGCGTCGATACGGTGCTGAAATAATTTTTCTTCGTGTTGAAGAATTGCATGTCATGCTTGAGTGGGATGAGGTCGTAGATCTGGAAAAATGTCGCGAAAAATTCGATACACGGAAGAAAGCCTCGGAATTTTATCTGGATAAATTTAAAACAGAATTTCGTGATAAGGGTATTCAAGCAGGTGCACGCGTCGTTGATGGCCCAGTGGTGAAGTCGATATTAACTACTGCCGAAGAAATGGATGTGGATATCATTTTAATGGCCAGTCACGGTCTAAGCGGACTGCCGCGGACCTTTTATGGCAGTGTAACCGCAGGTGTAATTCAAAAAATCGACCGTCCATTGCTGATCATCAGAACCCGCAGAATCGAGTAGGAGATCTTGTCCCTGATTTTTGAATTCGAGACAATATGGATTCGACTTTTAACGAACTCATCATTTTGCCTCCTCTCATCCTGAACGCCTTGTTAAAGCGACAGGACCCTGCCTTGTTCGCGGAAAATTTAAAGACCTAAATATACAATTTGAAAATAAAACCTGGAATTTGCACGAGACGGAGGGTTTCATCTGCAAGGCACTTAAGGGAGAAGCCATATTTTGGCTATTGCGAGCCATTAATAACGCAGCAGATGAAAGCCTCCGGTTCGCCCTTTGGGGTGAAAATTGATGAGAAAAATAAGAACATCATCCGATTTAATATTCGGGTAAAATGTATGATATAATAATGTTGTTTAAAACTTCTTCCATTAAAGATTATAAAGATTCTTATCAATTTTCATGCAAGATTCAGGTAAAAACTTCCGACAACACTGCATATAACCATAACACCCAAAAAATGTTTACATATTGTATTTATTTTGAAATTCAATGGGTTGACGCATAAAACAAAAGGCATTTACTTAATGGCATAGGTTTTGCTATAATAGTGTCCATCAAAAGCGTGAATTGGAATTCAATGGAAATAGATGTAAGAGGGGCATCAAAACCCATATTTTGTTCTAAATATCGGCAACCCTGCAATTTATAATTTAGTATAAACCCAACTCGATATAATGAGTTCTTATCATTGACCTGTTATGACCGAAAAAAGTTCTGGATTATTTTTTGATAAGCGCGACCACGAACTGATCCGAATCGTCAACGACGTGCTGCAAGGAAAAAGCAGCACCAAGTACGCCCGCCGGTTTTACTATCCGTATTTTCACTCCCAAGGCATCAAAGAAATGACCGAAACCAGAGGGTTGCGGACTGCCTACGCGGTTGTCCATCTCTTAAGTTCTCTGGAAGTCGGCGGGGTTGAAGATCGCATCAATGCGTTGCGTTTGTTGCGCAATGAAGTGATCGATACGGCCGAAGGCCCGATGCCCAAAAATACCGCCAGGGTGTTACTACAAATCATGAAGGACCTGGTGCGGGTTCACGGCGATTACCAAAAGCAACTCCAACTGGCCCATGACTTCCGGACAGCGGCATCCGGGAAACCGAGCATCATTCGGCGGCAGCTCAAGCGCTATCACCTGCTGGAAATGCCCGAAGATTGGAATCAAATCGCATTTGACGATCACGTACATGATGTCAACACAAAAGGGCGTAAGTCTTCCACCCATCTTATAATGGATGCATGGATAAAAGGGATCCAACGCCTGCGGGTGATCTACTACAACTTTATCGAGCCGCGTTTTGCAGCCGAACTTCTCGAAGCCGCCAAAATTCTTAAAATCGATATTCGAATCGGTATTGAGTTTTTCGCACGATTCCGTGACAAAAACGTGCAGCTGATATGGGTTCCCCGCGGGTTTAACGATGCACAGTCATTCCTTTGCTTTCTTGCCGAACCGACGGTCATGAAGATCATGGAGGCCGGCCGCAAGGTGTCGTTGTATCAACAGGAATATGTTCCGGCGCTTCGGAAGAAATTTAATGAAAGCCATCGGCCGGAGATTAACCGGATTTACGGAATCGAGTTGCCACCGATTGATAAACAAGAATTTCTGGCGTATGTGGGTATCGGGCAGAAGTCGAGATTGCATCTGGCGAAATTCATTCACGACCGGATGTTGAAGGTGTTGCAGGGGGAAACCGAGCGGATGAGGGCAGAGTTTGCCACGGCAAGTCCCGAACGGCGCAATACCATCACCCAATGGATTGAGTCGATGAACACGCTGGACATCGAATCCGTCATCGACAGTTATCTGGAACCCGAGAAAAATCCCGAGATCAGGTATCCCGAGATGCCTGACGATGATCCTGATGTCCCGGAACTGTTGCGGCTGGACCCATTTGAAATTTTGGAACAGCTTACTCAGCTCCATACGGGGTACCGGGTGACATTGAATTTGACCGACTTGAAAGCCGGGGATGTCCTTGAACTTTTATACGATTGCCAAGGGATGATCACGCGGCTCGAGATATTCAACCTTAAAGATCATGCGGCGGGAAAGACCGCCCATATTGCTGAGATAAGCCGTTTGCAGGAGGCGATCAACGAAGGGAGTCCGATTCGTCTGAAGCAAATAATTCGTGAGATTATTGAGGATCTCAAGCGGTCCGGAACTACGGCCAATGCCCAACAAATAGACAAGCTGGTTACGATTCTTTACGATATCGATATATTGAAGTCTTACTACACTGGAAAGCCGCTCAAAGCAAGGATCGGAAGTGACTCCACGGGCCGCTCCCCAAAAGTTCATGGAATGGGATTGGCGATCAAGGAAACGCTGCCAAAACGGGCGCAGCGGCAAATTGTGATAGATCGTCGAACAGATGTTCGTGAGACCATTCCCATTAGGATCGATGCCTACAAATACACGGTTTATGTTCCACATGAAGGAGGCAGGCCGTTTGACAAAATACTATCCGGATTGGCAACGATTTTTCCCGTTTTCGGCCTATTGAGAGTTTCACGTCGGAAAGGCTGGCAGGTCCAAGCCACTTCTACCCGGATGGTCCGCCCGGGCAACATCGTGACCCTTGGCGGCGCTCAAAAGAAAATTGTCAACGGTCTCTATCTTAAACCGCCGGAATCGCCTAAAAGATGGCGGCGATTTCGCTGGAGCTATTTGAACTCCAATTTGAAAAATGCTCTCAAGGTACTGATCGGATTTATTCCGGCTTTTCTAACCTTTGCCCTGACCAAGGACTGGTGGGTATTGGCCTATCTGGGGGCCTTCATCTGGTTCGGGATTACCGGGCTGCGCAATGTTCTTCAATCTGTTCTGGGCGGCGGCGGCTTTCGTCGCTCACCGCTTTTGAATTGGAATGATTACATCAGCTGGACGCGTATCACAGATTCTCTGATGTTTACCGGTTTCTCCGTACCATTACTGGATTACGTGGTAAAGACCGTGATATTGGATCGGGGATTCGATATCACGACGGAGACCAGTCCGGTGCTTCTGTATACCTTTATGGCGCTGGCCAATGGTATCTATTTATCCAGCCATAATATATTGCGGGGGTTACCCAAAGGCGCGGTTTATGGAAACTTCTTCCGCAGCCTCCTGTCAATTCCCGTGGCCGTCATATTGAATGCCGGTATCGGCGGCATCCTAACCATGTCCGGTACGGTGGGCGTCAATGATATTCTACAAAAATGGGCAGCGATCATATCCAAGGCTGCATCGGATTTTGTTGCCGGTTTCATAGAAGGAACGGCCGACCGGTACAAGAATATCCGGACGCGTTTGCGGGAGTACAAGAACAAATTCAGAGAGCTTTTGGACATTTATGCCCAACTGGAACTGCTCTATCCGAATGTGGAGTCTTTCAAAATCCTTGAGTGTTCATTTGATGTGAATCGAAAAGCAAATGCCGAAGCCCGGGATCTGGAAAAAATTATCATGATCCATGCCATGGATATGCTGTACTTCTGGATGTATCAGCCGCGCTCCCGTGTTGCTTTGCCGCAATTCTTACGCACGCTTTCCGAAGATGAGCGTCACATCCTGGTCAGCTCACAGTACACCCTTCAGCGCCACCATGAAATCAGCCAGATGTTTATTGACGGTATTCTGGGAACCAACTTTCCTCGTCCCCTGTCGTTTTACCTTTCACGATATGAAGAGTACCTTGAACAAATCAAGCGCTTGGTGCTCAGCGAAGAATTCAACGAAAAGCTCACCGCAAATGGGTTCAACGGTCTTTCCAACCCGGAATTTTCGCCGCCAATTGACAGAAAATAAGAGGCTTGACGGTATTCTCCAATTTTTTCCAGATAATTGACAACACCGTCCTTTGTGTGGTGTGTTGTTTTTCAAAAATTGCTTTCGAATCGGCGTCGTGTTTAAGCTTGACAGACTCTTGCTCAAATCGCCTTTCGTCGGTTTAAAACGATTTTTGATACATCCAATATTCACTCAGGGCAAAAAATGAAAAAGCACGAAAATTTATCTTTTTCATGCTTTTACTTTTCCGGTTTGTCAAGATTATGAAAGTTCTTTGGCGAACTTTCTCTTAAAAGCCACTTCAACAATCTCCGCTACATTTTTCGTGTTCTTGATATAGTCACAATTGATGACCATATCAAATTCATAAGGCAGCGCATCTTTTTTGCCAAAAGCCTTTTTAAAAAATTGTCGTTGTTCCTTATCGATTTGCGGTAATTTGTCGGCAGCCTCCTTTTCTTTTACTTTAAGAATTTTGGACAGCCGTTTAATTCGATGCTCGTCTGAACAGATCAATCGAACCGCCAGCACCCGATCTCGGGGAATTATTAAATGGGTTCCCCTGCCGACAAACAACGTGGGCTTAAGACCGGCTATGGAAAGTACGACATTAAAGAGGTGACGGTTAAAGTCACTCTTGATAAATGATTTTTCACCGAATAGAAGTTTTCCAAATTCGTTCAAAACGCCGGGATACCGTTCATCAAAATAGGACACCGTTTTTTGGCTCAAATTCGCTTCCTGGGCGATATGCTCAAGAAGTTCTCTGTCCACCACATCATAGTTGATCTTTTTTGCCAGTATATCTGCAATTTCCAGGGCGCCAACACCGATTTTTCGAGAAAAAGAAATCGTGGGGAAAATTTCGGGTATTTTTTCCTTTTTTTTCTTTTCTATCAATTTTTGATCCAGATCGCGGAAATATTTATCGGCCAGTTGGGAGCCGGCGGGTCGTTTTTTTTCGTACATTCCCGGTATGTATTTTATGCCTCCGATTTGTACAGCCATTGTATACCTCCTTTTTTGATTCAAGAATCCCTTTAAGAATTATTTATTTCACCATCCTGGACACAAAGGATCTCAGAACTTCGTTTAATGATTATTTTTGCAACTACTGTGCCATGGGTGGATTGAAGGAATGTAAACGATAACCTAATGATTTAATGTAATATTATATTTAACAAAAGCGAAACGATATTCGTGGCAGTCAATAAATCTGTCCGTTTTCTTTACAAACTGTAAAAAGAAAAAAGCATTGTTGCGTTCGATACATCCTAAATATTGGATCACTGCAAAAAATTGTTGATTGACAAAACCTGTCCGCCAATATCGTTACACGGGGAAGTAAATCCCGTGAACTCTTACCGTAAACAAATAGAAATCCAATTTGGCCTTTTACACATTGTAAAAATATCCGACAGACTATTTATCAAATTTTGAACAACAGGTTCTTAAATCATGTTTTATATCCTTTTATTACAATGCGTTAAAACAGATCTGGGTGTATTTTTATTTCTGGAATAGTTATTGCTTTTGGTTAGGTTACGGACATTGAGTAGAAGTGGTTTCAAAACCTCCCCTCAGGCCCAACTCCTGTGTTGGACCGAGGGATTCAATACTCTAAATATTATATATATTCCTGCGTTTGAATCCCTCGATCCGCCTTTTTATCCCGCTGGGTTTTAGCGGGGGACTTTGAACCTGATTGAAGGTTTTGAAACCACTTATAGTCAAAACGTTTCATATCAATGTCTATTATCTATAAATTGTGGCGGGAAGGAAACGACCATCATGAAAATTGAATCTCAAAAAAAAATACTACTGGCCTTTGACGGGTCCGACCATGCGTTTCATGCGATAAATTATGTAAGCAGAATTGCCCCCTTTCATAAAATGAAGATGGTTCTTTTTAATGTGTTCAGCAACAAACCCGAGTCTTATTCGGACCTTGAAAAAGACCCTCTATTCAGTCGATCTGCCTCGCATGTCACTGCCTGGGAAATGCAGCAGAGAAAAGAAATTCAAAAAACCATGGATAAGGCAAAACAAAAGCTTTCCCATTCAGGTTTTTCTTCGGATGCAGTATCAATAAAAATTCATAACAGAAAAGAAGGTATTGCCAGAGACATCGTCAAAGAAGCAAAAAACGGGTACAGTGCCGTTATTATCGGGCGAAGGGGTATGGGCACCTATAAAGAAATCCTTGTTGGAAGTGTTGCCAAAAAAATTGTTGAAAACGTGGCGTTTTTGCCGGTTTTAATGACCGGCGAAATCCCTCCTAACGATAAATTTCTTGTGGCCGTTGACAGCTCGGAAAATGCTCTGCGGGCTGTCGATTATGTGGCTCAAATACTTGGTGGTTTCGATTTCAAAATCAACTTGTTTCACGCCATCCGAAGTGATCCGTCTATTCATTCAAGTGTCGCACATCTATTTTTTCCGAAAGAAAGTTTAGAAGATGCAGAAACTAGCGCGATTACTATTTTTGATAAATCAAAACGCCGATTGGAAGAGGCTGGTTTCACATCTGATCAAATTAATACCAAATTGGTTTCGGGTGTTCTTAGTCGCGCAGAGGCGATCGTTAAAGAGGCGAGGGAGAGAGATTACGGAACCATTGTTTTGGGTCGAAGAGGTTTGTCGAAAGTTCAGGAATTTCTGATAGGAAGAGTGAGTAATAAGGTCATTCACATTATCAGAAGAAGGGCTTTATGGATTGTGACCTAATGGTGGTAAATTCAGCTTAACTATTTTTAAAAAAGGAGGATCATTATGGCAAAAGTTGAAGAATTCAATAAATTCGATTTTTTTAATGCGTTTTCAGAAAAACAGTTGGCAGAACTTATAAAAGTCACGGGGAAAAAAAACTACGCAAAGGGTTCCAACATTTACAAGGAGGGTGATAGGGCCAACCAGATTTTTATTGTTTCCAAAGGATGGGTGAGTCTTCGAAAGATCGATCCGGAAAAAGATATCGGCATTTCTTTTGAAAACAGAGGAAGAGGGGAACTATTCGGAACGGCGTGTTTTATGAAGCCTCAGCAGTACACATTGAACGCCATATGCATGGAAGACTCTGAAGTTTTGGTGATGGATGCCGATAAATTGTTCGATCTCTTCCAAAAAGATTATCAAATAGGATATCTTTTTCTAAAAGAAATCGCAACGGTCTATTTCGAGCGCTATAAAAGCGTTAAAAAACAACTTTATGAGATGGTCAAAGCCCCTGCAATCATCACGGCTCTGCCGGGATAACCGCCTTTAATGGTCTTGAGAATAAAGGAGAATATTTATGAAAGAGAGCACTTATAAAATTATAGAACTGGTGGGGAGCAGCGATTCTTCCTGGGAAGATGCCGCTAAAAATGCTGTAGAGACAGCAGGCAAAACGCTTAGGGGTCTTAGAATCGCGGAAATTAACAAATTGGACCTGAAGATCGATAACGGGAAAGTGGTTTCTTATCGGGCCAGGGTTAATCTATCCTTCAGATATGAAGGTGAATAGAACATCTGTGCGGGGGGGGGTAGCGCAAAGGCAATATGGTTTCTCCCCCCTTTTTTATTCCCTTAATTACCGTTAGGTTTCCAGCCTATTGTATGGGGAGAATTCCCACATAGGAGATTTTCCCATAAGAAATGAAGCTTTTCCCTATGGACAAAATCCGTTAAGTCGATAACAAATAACCCTACTAGCGCACCTTTGATTTTCAGCGATGAAGGAGGTATTCATGCACCATGTTCACATAAACCCCGTAAAAAACAGGATGTATATCATTTTAAAAGACGGAAATACGAGTGATATTAGAGCATATGTCAACACCATCGAAAATGCCTGTGGAGATCTGCCTTATAATTTTTCATGTGTTGTCGTTTTGGAAAAAAAAGGAATCATTCGTCAAAGTGACATCGATCTTTTGTTTGATACCATGGATTTAATTTATGCTTATGGTGCCGATAGAATCATTCTTGTCAGAAAAAGCAATGGCAACTCCAATTTCTTTCAACCTGATTTATTGAATTTTAAAACCTGTTTTACGGTTGAAAATGCAATGAATATTCAGGAGGCAGAGAATATACTTGATCAAAGACACAATGCTGTTATCTAATTCTATAATTTGATGTATTTGAATATTTAGCACTAAAGAAACAAAAAAATATATGTTTAAACACTACAGGGTCTCAATAGCCTCATAGGAGCTGATGATTCGATCTCGAAGCAACAAAACAAGCTTTTCAAGTATTTTGATTCGGATATTTGAATCCTTAACCATTGCGTCTCTGAGATCCGAACAACTCATTGAAACAATCTTGGTCGTCTTTTCACATATTGCAGAACACATATGGACGTGTTGCTTTCCGATAAGCGTGTACCAGCCTCCCATGACCCGCCTGTTTGCCTGTTCTATGAGGGAAAAAACATTAACCTTCGCCTTCCGGTTGTCATAGAGATCAATCTCTCTTTCAAGAGTGACATGTCCTCTCGCTAAAATATATAGTTTTGTACCGATGCTGCTCTGTTCATAAATATGGTCCCCAGCTTCATACTTTTCCATTTGACATATATTAGCAATTGATCGCAATTCATCGTCAGAGAGTTCAAAAAAGAGCTCACACATTTTCAGAATTTCAGTAATTTTTTTAATGTCCATAAAAACCTCCAGATAAACTGTTTATCAGAACTATTATAGTCATAGAACAGCAAAAATCATACCAATTTATAATCGACTATAATACTCTTTAACAGATCATTTTTGGTTGTGTATTCTTACTATAGGATAAATCTTGAATATGGCTAAAAACGAGTGACAATATAATTTTTTTTCGAGAAGTAAAAGAAGCTGGTTCGTATCAATGACGCATTTATGAAATTCTGATGTGTTTGTTTCCGTTTTACAAACTGTAAAAAAAATCGACATTGAAAACCTAACATCATGAGAGTGAATTCAATCTAAGCTGATATTCTTTCTTGTTTTCTGGCTGGCAATAAAGATTTTTACCAAATTTTCCAGCAAACAATCTTTGTCTTGGTAATCAGTTTTTTTTACATTCTGAAAAAAATATCGACATTATGCGTATCTTGTTTGCTGCTGGAATATAAAGTAACCCATTGAAAAACCATATATTATAATATTTACAACTATGGCATGTTTTTTGCGGGAGTTGTTTAATAAGAAATAAATCTGCGAGCGTGTTCGTTTATCAATCTCATATTTGGGTAAACGGGGATCTAGACATGCCCAAAATTCTAATTGTCGACGACAAACATATGATTCGCAAGCTCCTATATGATGAGCTGACCATTGCGAACTTTCAGGTCGTGACGATAAACACTGTCGAATTGATCTGGAAATATATCAGAGAAATCCGGCCGGATTTAGTGCTCTTAGGGCTCCATTCGGAGAGTTTTGACAGTTGGCAAATCTTAAATGACATCAAAAAGAATATTTCGGACCTTCCGGTTTTGATATATGCCATTAAAAGCCATCATTCAATTAACAGCCTCAAACAGGCCATCAGCGAGGTCCTTAAAAACGGCAGTATTTCATCGGCATTTATGTTTCATGCTTTAAAAACACCGAAATCCAAGCAGGTGCAGGTTGAATAACCTTTAAACAATAGACGAGGATATTTTAATGAGCGTTGATTCATATCCCATTTTAACACCGGACGAAGCCGCTTTACTCATAAAAAACGGTGATACGGTGTCATTTAGCGGATTCAGTCCGGCCGGTGCGGCAAAGGTCGTACCTAGAGCCATCGCCTCCCGTGCCCGTGATGAACATGACAAAGGAAACCCTTTCAAAGTGAGGGTGCTTACCGGTGCTTCCAGCGGACGTATCATCGATGATGAACTGGCCCGGGCAGAAGCGATTTCATGGCGAGCGCCATACCAGTCGGGTCCGGTGTTGCGCAGGCAGATCAATCGCCAGGAAGTTGAATATGTGGACATGCATCTTTCCCATGTTCCCCAGACCGTTGCCGAAGGTTTTTTCGGTCGAATCGACTTTGCGGTGGTAGAAGCCACTGAAATTACTTCCGACGGAAGGGTATTTCTCACAACGTCCATCGGCGCTTCTCCGACGTATCTTCGATACGCCGAAAAGATCATCATCGAAATCAACAGGCATCAATTTCCCCGGCTCTGGGAAATGGCGGACATTATAGTTATGCCGCCGCCGCCAAACCGATACCCCATTAATATCTGTGAGCCCCTGACGCGTATTGGTTTACCTTATGTCGTCGTTGATCCTGTAAAGGTTATCGGGATCGTGGAAAGCAACGAGCCCGACCATATGGGTGAGTTGGCGGAACCTGATGACATCGGCCATCAAATTGCCGGGCATGTGGTCAACTTTTTTCTGGAAGAGATACATAAAAACAGGCTTCCAAAAACATTATTGCCGCTCCAGGCCGGTGTCGGCAACGTTGCCAATAGCATGTTGGCTTCTCTTGGGAAACACCCGGGCATTCCGCCTTTTAGAATGTATTCGGAAGTTTTTCAAGATTCCATGGTCGATCTTATGTTTGAGGAAAAACTTATGGGTGCAAGTGCAACCAGTCTTACGATTACATCTCGAAAGCTAAAAGAAATTGTCGATAATATCGACTTCTTTGCCCATCGCATCGTTTTAAGACCTCAGGAAATTTCAAACCATCCGGGAGTCATTCGACGACTGGGTGTCATCGCTATGAACACGGCAATTGAAATCGATATTTATGGAAATGTAAATTCTTCACATTTATACGGAATGGATATTATGAACGGCATCGGCGGCAGCGGCGAGTTCACGAGAAACAGCTACTTGTCCATCTTCATGACACCTTCCATAGCAAAAGGCGGCAGAATATCATCTATCGTTCCCATGTGTCCACATGTGGACAACAATGAACACTCAGTTCAGATCGTTGTTACCGAACAGGGTCTGGCGGATCTTAGATGCCTGGGACCTATGCAAAGGGCCAAAACCATCATCGAAAAATGTGCTCATCCTGAATATAGAGAGTATCTTTATGAATATATACAACAATCCAGGCTCGGACACATTCGTCATGATCTGACGCGATGTTTTGAGATGCATCGCAATTTATTGGAACACGGTGCCATGCTTCCGGGTCTAAGTTATGAAGATATTAAAAAATAGTGTGTTCAAAAACACTGATATCCTTCTTTCAACGATTTTGTGTCTGATTGCAGTTCATTCCATCGCTACAGGGTTGACACTGATTATACAACCGACTGTCCTGATGGAATGGTCGGGCTTCGGATCTGAGCATGAACGCTTTTTTCCCGCCCAGGGGGGTGTTTTTCATTTGCTGATGGCTGTCATTTATGTAATGGGGGCCCTGAATTCTAAAAAATATCATTACTTGATTATATTTTCGATGAGTGTAAAAGTCGTTGCAACGACATTCTTGCTCATATACTGTTTTATGGTTGAATTTAAATGGATAATTTTGATTTTTGGACTTGTTGACGGTGTGATGGGTGCCATGATTTTTATCGCTTTAGCGTACCGTCTTCATTTTCAGAAAGCTTACGGCAACGAATGAATAGCATCAGTAATAAATTGCCGGGGATTTTGGTCACCGGCGCCTCCGGATTTATCGGCCGGCATTTTGTCATCGCTGTTTCCGGAAAATTTCGTCTGTTCTGTATTGCCCGGCGCAGCCAAAAAGAGGCCGGCATTCCCTATAGTGATACGATACACTGGCTGCAGGCCGATATAACAAAGTGGAGGGATTTGATCAATGTTGCTGAATATATCAAAAAACATGGCAATGCGGATTATGTTTTGCATTTGGCAGGGTATTACGATTTTACACTGAAAAAAAACCCCGTATATGAGCAGGTCAACGTCATCGCCACGCGTTATCTTCTTGAGCTGTCAAACATGTTGAAAGTAAAACGTTTTATTTTTGCCAGCTCAGTGGCTGCGTGCAAATTTCCTCCTGAAGGTAAACCAATAACCGAAGAGAGTCCTGCTGATGCTGATTTTCCTTATGCGTGCAGCAAGCGGAGAGCAGAATTGCTGATTAAAGAATATTCTGAATTATTTCCGTGCTCCATTGTCCGCCTGGCGGCCGTATACAGCGACTGGTGCGAATATCCAATGTTATATATGCTGTTAAAACACTGGTTGTCCGCTAATAAACTCACGTCGAAAATTCTATCCGGACGCGGGGAATCTGCCATACCCTATA
>JASFGF010000024.1:0-14739 GCA_050123915.1 Desulfobacterales bacterium
CCATGTTTTCAAGAAAGGTCGGTACGGCCTGGTTCCACTCAATTTCAATGGCGCTTTCAGGACAGATGAGGATACATTCACCGCAACCGATACATTTTTTGGCGTTCAGCACAGCTTTTTCAATTTTCACTGAAAGGGCATTTTGAGAACAGTGAGGGACGCAGTCTCCGCAACCCACACATTTTTCCTTAACAATTTTTGGCGAAACAGTGGAGTGCTGTGCCAGTTTTCCCTTCCGGGAGGCGCACCCCATTCCCAAGTTTTTAATGGTACCTCCAAAACCCGAAAGTTCATGCCCTTTAAAATGGGCTACCGATATCAGGGCATCGGCCTCAAAAATATCAGAACCAATGTACACTTTTTTAAAATTTTTCTGGTTAACGGTAACCACGGTTTCGCTTTTTCCCCTTAATCCATCGGCAATGATAATAGGGGCATTCACCACTGAATAGGCAAAACCGTTTTCAATGGCCGTGGACAGATGGTGAGGTGAATCGCTTCGGGTCCCGGCATATACGGTGTTGGCATCGGTCAGAAACGGATATCCGCCGATGCGTTTAATGGACTCCACAATTTTTCGAATAAATACCGGCCGAATAAAGGCGGTATTCCCCTTTTCTCCAAAATGAAGCTTTACTGCCACAAGCTCCCTTTCTTTAACGGTTTCGGAGAGGCCTGCCGTATCCAGAAGCCTTGCCAGCTTGTTTACGAGATTTTCTTTGGCCGACGCCCTTAAATCGATAAAATAGACGTTGCTTTTCATGGAATCCTCCCTGTAGGATGTTCTTTCAAGTTGTTAGAGTAAGTTATGAAAGAGTTTTTACTTGGATTAACTAAGTTGAGCGATTTTCAAGTTTGTCGCAGATACAAGAAAGATATCGTTTCGCTATAGTCATCTATGCGGAACGGCATCTGACGCAGTAGATGCGGCGAAATTGGAAATCCCGTAGGGTTTCAAATTATTGAAATTCAAAATGTCAGGATACCTTCAAAATGTTATTAAATTAACCATTTCAAAAATTTGATACGCTCAGCTTAGTTAAAACTACCGATAGACCCTACCAAAGTCAAGATGTTTGGGTTGGCGTTCAATCGCAATGCCTCATATTCGGAGATTCGCATGACGACCACTGTTCAAAGTAAATGGCGCCCCTTGTCTTATGGCACGTTACTGTTTATTTGCTGCGGTGTTGCCTTTGCCGGTTATCTGGGTTCAAACATGCGCCTACCCGTGGTCCCTCTTTATGCAAAATCTATCGGTGCAGATACCGTTCTCATCGGCATCATCAATTCTGCTTTTTTGCTTACGGCCGGAATTTTGTCCCTGCCATTGGGCATCATCTCTGACCGCTTTGGACGGAAACTGTTTGCGTCTTTTGGCCTGGTTATGCTGACAGTCACTTCATTTTTGCTATATTTTAGCAGGACACCGATGCAACTCTTGTGGATTTATCTTTTTTTCGGTGCCGGAGTGGCGGCATTCGGTCCCACGATGATGGCCTTTGTGGCTGATTTTTCCCCCCCCACTCATTTGGGACGCTCATATGGTTGGTATACGACCGCCCTTTACACCTCAATGAGTTTGGGTCCCGCCATTGGCGGATTCATTGCTGAACAAAGAGGGTTTCTCCAGGTATTTTTCATTTCCGGTATCATTATCTTCTTGACCTTTTGGGTGGTGGTCTTTTTCTTGCCGCCAACCCATGTTATTATCGCTGAGAGACCAAAAAAAGAGAAAACGTCGGTCATTATAAAGGAACTTTTAAAAAATCGTCCTCTCTTGAGTTGCTGGCTGGTGACCCTGGGAGGGTGTTTCGCTTTGGGAATGTTCATTACGTTTCTTCCCCTTCACGCTCAAAATCAAAACCTGACCATATGGCAAATCGGTCTTGTTTTTGCAGTTCAGGGAATCTGTAATGCAATATCTCGAATTCCTTTCGGCCATCTGAGCGATAAAGTAAAGAATCGAAGCACGCTCGTTGTTATAGGTCTTATTGGATTTGCCGCTTCTATGGCGGGTTTTGGAATATCCACGCGGGTGATTCATTTTGTATCGTTTGCCGTTGCATTCGGAATCAGTATGGGACTGGCATTTACTTCCATCGGCGCCCTTATTGCAGAAGTGGTTCCTGTTGAATCCAGAGGCCTGGCAATGGGCGGCTATAATACCTGCATCTATTTCGGGATGATGATAAGTTCTGCTTCAATGGGACCGATTATTAAAAAAATCGGCTTTGAAAGCGGGTTCTTGATCACAGCGGTGATAAACTTGTTTCTGGTTGGATTTTTTTATTTACTTATGAAAGAGTTTTCCCGTACACAATAATATGCCATAAATTCATTTGGTTATGCCAAAAAAGCCGGGTTAGTTGTTCATGGTCAAGCTTACCCGATATTGAATAGCAGCGTCGAATCACCATGCTTAAGATTGAAGTGAAATTCTAGCCTTTTGAAAACATTGCCGCTTCAGGTATAATTAAACTTTTGGCTGGAAGAACTCGAACCCAATAGGAAACAGTAAACGGTAAATAGAAAAAAAGGGTTTTCAAATAAACATCAGATATTCCATTATAAATCTGGATCTACGACAATCTTCAATTGTCAATCTTTTATGCTTGAAGCTCCTTCTTGTTGGGTCGAAGCTGAAAGTGAAGACCAATGAAATCGACTGGTTTTAAAGGAATAAACTATTATAAATTAAGGAACATTTGTTTATGAACCACATGAATCCTCGGACCGTTCACAGAAATCTCATCATTCGCATTGGTGTGACAGCATTAATTATATCGGTTTTATTTGGGTTCGGTGCCTGGCAGTATGGAAAAAAAGACATCGCCCAAGAGATTTTGCAGCGATCGGAAAACGGCTTCAAGATGTTGAACAATCAAATCCGAGACTTATTTGATAATCCAAATAATTTAAAACCATCCGCGATCCAGCGTCATCTGGAACAAATTATGAGCAAACGTCGAAATGTCGAGCTCGGTCAGTTTGTCTGGATCGGTATTTATGACCTTTATGAAAAGCGGATTGCACAAGTCACTGATGATACATATGAAAACATCGAATGGATTGAAAAACTGGCGGGGCACTCGCCAGGTAATCTTCGTCGTCACAACGACCTGAAATTCAATGTTATTAAACTAAAGGATATCCCGCATGTACAGATCATTTCACCCATCAAGAACAATCTGGATGAACTGACCGCCTATGGGGAGACTGTTTTTGCCGTATCTCCTGACACGTTAGATCGTCTTCGAAAACGAGCGATCAATTTAGCACTATTGGCCATGTTTATTGTGGTGGTGACGACGGCATTGCTTTACCCGGTAATTATCCATCTATTGAACCGTGTATCTTCATTGTCGGCGAGATTATTTGAAGCCAATCTTGAAATTCTGAAAGTTTTGGGAAGCGCGGTTGCCAAAAGGGACAGCGATACGGACTCTCATAACTACCGCGTCACCATCATTTCCGTTAAGATTGCAGAGACATGCGGTATTCCCAAAGATGACATCAGGCGACTGATTAAAGGCGCTTTCCTTCATGATGTGGGGAAAATCGGCATTGAAGATGACATTTTGCACAAACCCGGGCGGCTGACGACCGATGAATTTCAATTGATGAAAAAGCATGTCGCCTACGGGATTGATATTGTAAATAAAGCCGAATGGATTAAAGAAGCAGAGGATGTGGTGGGTTATCACCATGAAAAATATGACGGCAGTGGTTACAATAGCGGAATAGAAGGCGGAACGGTTCCCATCATCGCCAGGATTTTTGCAATCGCCGATGTCTTCGATGCATTGGGTTCCCGTCGGCCGTATAAGGAGCCGCTTTCTTATGATGAGACCATGGAGATTATCCGGGCCGGAAGGGAAAATCACTTTGACCCTGTATATGTTGATGCGTTTGAACCGATATCAAAATCGATATATGAAAATTATGCTGGAAGAGAGGATGAAGGGCTTGCAGAAGAGCTTGATAGTATCATCAAAAAATATTTTTATGAATAGAAGCCATCTCAAACTTAATATTTGAGAAATTTGAAAAGAAAAGATTAAATGCAATTAGAGCAAAGATTAAATGTTCTAAACAAAATTTACGGGCTTTATGACGATGCTTCAAAACATCTGGATGTGGCTTGTAAAAAATATTGTGCAGCGTGCTGCACACCCAATGTGACCATGACAACCCTTGAAGGATATCTTGTCGCAGATCACGTGATTTCAAATGGTCAGGCGGATTTATTTGAAAATATTCAAGGAAAAAGATCCAAAAATCGCTTTAAGCCCAAAATCACTACCAACAGACTCGCGGATCTTTGCATGAAAGGGTACGATCCGCCGGAGGAGGAAAAGAAACATTCAAATAAAAGTTGTCCGGTGTTAAAAGATAATCTGTGTCCGATTTATGAGGTTCGGCCCTTTGGGTGCCGGTGTTTTATGTCAAAGCAGGATTGCAGCAAAACAGGGTATGCCGAAGTCGATCCCTTTGCCATGACACTGAATACGCTATTTATGCAGTTCATAGAACATATTGATTTTAAGGGTTTTTCAGGAAATTTTGCAGATGTTCTGTTGTTGATGACATCCAAAGAGAATCAAGACAATTACAAAATGGACACCTTAAACCATCCCGGCGTTGATTTTGTTTCCAACCATAAGATTAAGGTGTTGATGGTGCCGCCTGAACACCGGATCAAAGTCAAACCGGTAATTGATTCACTTTTGAACCTTCAGAGACCTGAAAAGATAAAATGTGTACGCCAATGTTGACTTGGAACGTGCGTTTTGGTATCGCAACAGGGGCTAAAAACTTTACTTAAAGGAAATTAAACATCATGGAAAGAACATTGTCTATTATCAAACCCGATGGTGTAGCACGGGGAATCATCGGTGAAGTAATTCAACGACTGGAAAGTAGCAAACTCCAAATAATCGCCATGAAAATGTTGAAGATGAACAAAATTCAGGCTGAAGGTTTTTATGCAGTACACGAAGATCGGCCATTTTTTGACAGCCTGACATATTTCATGTCATCCGGACCGATCGTCGTCATGGTCCTTGAAGGTAAAAATGCCATCGCCAAGTACCGTGAAATCATGGGGGCCACGGACTTCAGGGAGGCGGCTGAAGGTACCATTCGGAAAGATTTTGCAACAGACATCGAGAAAAATGTCGTCCATGGTTCGGATTCCCCCGAAACGGCTGCCTTTGAAATCGGTTATTTCTTCAATAGTTTTGAACTTATCCACTGATGTCCGATAGGGTCAATTTAGATAACATCAGCATTGTGCTTTTGCAGCCTCGGTATTCTGAAAATGTCGGGGCTGCTGCCCGCGCCATGCGCAATATGGGCATCGGGCAGCTGGTGATCGTTGATCCTCAAAACTTCGATCTATCTAAAGCGCTTAAACTGGCCACCCATTTTGCTTCGGATATTATCGAAAAAAGCAAATTCTATCCGGATTTGAAAGAAGCACTCTCTTCGTTTAACTATGTTGTGGGAACAACGGCCAGGCTCGGGGGACAGCGGCAGGTTGTGAGCACACCTTTGACACTCTCTCGAAAATTAATTCCAATTTCTGTAAAGAATCGTATTGCCATACTCTTTGGCCCCGAGGACAAAGGACTTTCCAATGAGGACATCCGCTACTGCCATGACCTTGTCAATATTCCCACAACCCAATTTTCTTCTTTGAATTTGGCCCAGTCGGTAATGATTCTGTGCTATGAGATTTTTATTGCCGGTGTTGAGGAGAATGAAAGATTTACGCCTCGAATGGCCACAAGACATGAGCTTGACGGGATGTATGATCAACTTAAAGATATCCTGCTTAGAATCAGCTATATTAATTCTGAAAATCCGGATTACTGGTTGAATCATTTCCGCCGTTTCTTTACCCGGCTGCAACTCAGAGCGAAAGAGGTCAATATTATCAGGGGGTTGTGCCGGCAGGTGGACTGGTATGGGAAAAAGTGCTATGAGGACGGAAAAAAAGAAAGGATAGACAACGAATGAAACTTGTTCGATTTGGTGAAAAAGGAAAAGAAAAACCGGGTCTGTGGAAAGACGGCAACATCGTTGATTTAAAAAAGATATTTCCTGAGATTCCGGATATCGGAGAAGTGTTTTTTAGACAAAACTGGCCGGAAAAGATCGCTGAAATTAACGATCCCGGCCAGACCTTAAAAGATCGAATCGGTTGCCCGATTTATGCGCCTTCTAAAATCATCTGCCTTGGGAAAAATTATGCCGAGCATGCCAAAGAAGGCGGATTTGAAAATCCGGATAAGCCGCTGATATTCTGCAAAACACCCAATACCTTGAATGGCCCTTTTGATCCCATCATTCTTCCTAAAAGCAGCGGACAAATTGACTGGGAAGTGGAACTGGCGATCATCATCGCAAAAGAAGGTAAACGAATACCCAAAACTAAAGCATGGGATTATATTGCAGGTTTTACGATACTCAATGATGTTTCCGGCCGGGAAGCCCAGTTTTCGGATTCCCAGTGGTTCAGGGGAAAATCCTTTGACGGATTTGCACCCGTGGGACCGTTTATTGTTACACCCGATGAGATCGGGGATGTGAACCATTTAAGACTTACTGCCAAGGTCGATGGAGACATCATGCAGGATGGAAATACACAGAATATGATTTTCGATGTTCCCACCATTATAGAAGATATCAGCGAGGATATTACCCTTATTCCCGGTGACATCATTTCAACCGGAACACCCGCCGGCGTGGGAATATTCAGGGATCCACCGGTGGTCTTGAAACCGGGCAACGTGGTTGAATGCTATATTGAAAACATCGGGACCATCATTAATAAAATTGTAGAATAACAGTTTATCGTATCTTGTTTCGGCTTTTGCGGCATTCGGTTGGAAGATGGCTTTGATTTTGGATTGATGATTGTACGAACAAGAAGGTAAGAAGGTTAGTTTTTTTCTTACCTTCTCACCTTCTGATCTCCGACTTCCTATCCCTGAACACAAAAAAACATCGAAGCTTGATGAACTCGTAAAGATAAAAATTGAGACGGCAAAGTAAAAAATTCGAGTTCAAGACGTCGCGAATTTCGTGGAACGAGGCGTACTTATGTACGCCGCAGTGAACACGGAATGAAGCGCAACGCAGAAATCGGACTTTTTACTTTGCCGTCAATACTTGGTATCCGCGTACTCCACCCACCCTCCGGTCATGACCAGGGCACGGTCGAACTCGGAAATCGAAAAAGATACTTTTTGATGAAGACCATCGGCTGTTATGATAAACGTATTGTCTTCGAAATCCGTTTCAAGATGCGTTTTTTTGTCGGCAAATTCTTCAAAAATATCATCAATGGTCTGACCGGGGAGTTCCACGGCCATCATTCCGCAGTTGAACATATTCTGCCTGAAAATCCTGGCAAAGTTTTCAGCAACAACCAGATGGATATCGTTGGCTTCAAGTGCCCATGGTGCATGTTCTCTTGAAGAGCCACACCCAAAATTCGCCCGCGTAATAATGACATGTTTTTCTTTAACATCATGTTGCGGGTTGAATCCCGGCAAATTGATATCCTCCAACAGATAGGGTTTCAATGCCTGCTTGGAAATTTCCGTGAGGTATTTTGCAGGAATGATTTCATCTGTATTAATATCAGACCGGTCAAGAAAGAGCACGTTACCACTGAAATTTTTCATGGTGACCCCTTGTATAATTCTGAATTTGTTATGAAACCTGTAATGGCGGTTGCTGCGGCGGTTGCAGGACTTACCAGGTGAACCATCCCGCCTTTGCCCATTCGCCCGTTAAAATTTCTGTTTGTCGTGGACGCACAGACTTCGCCTTCTGCCAGAACGCCGTTGCTCATGCCCAGACAAGCCCCGCAGGTTGGATTCGTGACACAAAATCCGGAATCCATAAATGTTTTCAGAATCCCTTCTTCCATTGCCAGACGAAAAGCCTTGGGTGTTGCCGGAGATACAATACCCCTTACCGAATCGCTGATTTTTTTCCCCTTGAGCACCTGAGCCGCAACTCTGAGGTCTTCGATTCTTCCATTGGTACAGGATCCGATATAAATCTGGTCAACCTTGATGGATGCCATTTCTTTGACAGGCTTGACTTGGTCGGGTTTATAACCAAAGGTCACCATAGGTTCTATGCGGCTCACATCATGTTCAATGACTTGATGGTATGGCGCATCAGGATCTGAATGAAATCGTTTAAACGTTGCCAGAGCCGATTCTTTGTCGGCATGGTCGTTTTGGATGAATTCCCAAAGATATTCGACGGTGGTCATGTCGGGATTGCATATTCCCGAAGTTGCACCGGCTTCAACCGCCATATTGCAAAGCGTCATTCTTGATTCCATGCTCATGGCATCCACCACTGGGCCGGTGAATTCCATGATTTTATTGGTGGCGCCGTTAACCCCCAGACGATGGATGATAAAGAGGATGACGTCTTTGGCAAAGACACCCTCGGGCAAGCGGCCGGCAATGTTAATTTTTATGGTTGACGGAGAACGGAAGGCACAGACGCCCTTGAGAATTCCCACTTCAAGATCCGTTGTTCCAACGCCTGCGGCAAATGCGCCGAAGGCTCCATGGGTACAGGTATGAGAATCCCCCATGATCACCGTGTAACCGGGGCGTACAAAACCCTTTTCCGGGAAAAGAGCATGACAGATGCCATTTCTACCGATATCGAAAAAATCCTTAATCTTGTGTCGCCTGGCCCAATCCCTCAATATTTTACCCTGCATGGCGGTTTTAGAATCTTTTGCCGGTGAAACGTGATCGATGACAACTTTGATTTTATCGGGATCGAACACTCTGTCCTTGCCTCGGCTGACAAGATCATTGACGGCCACCGGGGTTGTGATTTCATGACAGAAGACAGCATCCAGCCGAATGACATGAATGTCTTTCTCAGGGTGATCAACCCTGTGAGCATCAAAAATTTTTTCAGCGATAGTTTTTCCCATTTTTCCACCTTATATTTTTACATTGAATATTTGATCTTCTGAGCTGGAACATAGTTAAGTGGTTCTATTGTGGAGTTTAGTGTCTAAAATCTCAAATTCCAATAATCAATGACCAAAAACTTTCGGGACGAGACATTGTTTGGATTTTCGAATTTTGGTCATAGAGATTTGTTTGATCGTTGGGATTTGATATTTGCGATTTCAACCAGTCAAATAACATCCAGCAAAGCCAAACCCTTTCGGGAATAAACAAAACCGAGTTCTCTTGGCCAGAATTTTACTAATCCGAGTTCGACTTTAATACCGAAAGAAATGCAGACTGTGGAATCATGACCTGTCCCACCATTTTCATCCGTTTTTTTCCTTTTTTTTGCTTTTCCAAAAGCTTTCGTTTTCGTGAGACATCGCCGCCATAGCATTTTGCAGTGACATCCTTTCTAAAGGGTGTAATCGTCTTTCGGGCAATAATATTTCCGCCGATGGCTCCCTGAATGGCTATCTTGAACATCTGTCTTGGAATTTCCTCGCGAAGTTTTTCGCAGGCGCGTCTTGCGCGATCCACCGCCCGGTCTCGATGAACAAGCTGAGAAAGCGCATCAACACGCTCTCCGTTGATCAATATGTCAAATTTGACCAGATCTGTTTCTCTAAAATCGATGATATCGTAATCAAAGGAACCATATCCCTGGGTCACCGATTTGAGTTTGTCATAAAAATCGTAAATGACCTCTGCCAAAGGAAGTTCAAATATCATTTCCAGACGATTATTGGTTAAATACTGATATGTTTTGTTAATTCCTCTGTGATCCAGACACAGCTTCATGACGGCACCCATATATCGGTCCGGAATGATGATTCCCGCACGGATAAACGGCTCTTTTGTGTGGTCGATGGTTGTCGGATCCGGATACAATGCCGGGTTGTCGATGATTTTTGAGGATCCGTCATTCATGATCAACTCGTATCGGACCGAAGGCGCCGTCAAGATCAAAGAAAGGTCGTATTCACGCTCGAGCCGTTCTTGAACAACCTCGAGATGGAGGAGTCCTAAAAAGCCGCAACGAAATCCAAATCCCAACGCCACCGACGTATCTTTTTCATAAATCAGAGAAGCATCATTGAGTTTCAGTTTTTCAAGACCGACAGCCAGGTCTTCGTAACCGTCGGAAGCCACCGGATAGATCGAAGAAAAAACCACCGGTTTTGTTTCCTTGAAGCCCGGCATCGCGGCATTACAGGGACGATGTTTTAGTGTGATGGTGTCTCCGCAGCGGGTATCGCTGACCGTCTTAATCCCCGCGATAATATAGCCGACGTCTCCTGCTGAAAGCTCTTTTTTCGGGACTCGCTCGATTTGAAAGATGCCGACTTCTTCAACCTTATAAGCGGCTTTATTGGACATGAACATAATAACATCCTTCGGTTTTACAGTTCCCTGGAAAACCCGGATATGAACAACCGTTCCCCGAAAAGAATCATAGTGGGAATCAAAAATTAATGCTTTGAGCGGTAATTCCGGATCACCGGATGGCGGGGGGAGACAATTCACAATCCCTTCCAGTACCTCTTCAATCCCGATTCCTTCCTTAGCGGATGTCAGTAACACTGTTTCAGGATCAAGTCCCAAGTCGTCTTCGATTTGTTGCTTGACACGATCGATATCGGCTGAAGGAAGATCAATTTTGTTAATGACCGGAATGATTTCAAGATCGTGTTCAAGAGCCAGGTACAGATTCGCAAGGGTTTGGGCCTCGACACCTTGACTGGCATCGACAAGGAGCAATGCCCCCTCGCAAGAGGCCAGCGCCCGTGACACTTCATAGGTAAAATCCACATGACCGGGAGTGTCTATCAGATTTAAAAAGTAGGATTGATTGTTTTTGGCTGTATACGGCAGGCAGATGGTCTGGCTTTTTATGGTGATCCCCCGTTCCCGTTCAATATCCATGCTGTCCAATATCTGATCTTTAAAATCACGATCAAGAACAACATGGGTCGTCTGGATCAGGCGGTCGGAAAGCGTCGATTTGCCATGATCAATATGAGCTACAATGCTAAAATTTCTTATGTTTTTCATTTTAGTTGTTGACGTATTTTTCTGCATCACCCTTGGTTAAAAGCCTGTTGACACCATCTTTCTTTAAAGTTATATTTAATATTTCCATAAATTTTCACATGATCGCGACACTTTATCAAGGAGCCATTTTCTATCAAAATGATATTAAATATGTCAAGCTTGACGCCAAAAGTGCCGATATATGTTTTCGAATGAAAAAACAGGATGAGTCGGAGAAAAATGAGTGAACACATATTAGTCGTTGAAGATGATGATGCCATTAGAAACTCCTTGCATGAATTTTTAACAAAGTCAGACTACAAGACATTCTCCGCTCCCAGTGCGGAAGAGGCGTTTGAAATCATAAAATCAGGCGCGATTCAAATTGTCATAACCGATATTTTGCTCCCCGGCAAGGATGGTCTTCAACTTACATCTCAAATCAAACAAAATTACGATATCGATGTCATTGTAATGACGGGTTACAGTGAGAATTATTCTTATGAAGAAGCCATCAATAAGGGTGCCAGCGATCTTGTTTTCAAACCGTTTCGTTTTGAGGAACTGTTGCTGAGATTAAAAAGAGTCTTAAAAGAAAGAAGGCTCACCAAGGAGCGTAACCGAATTCTTAACAAGCTTGAAAATCTAGCAATAACAGACGGCCTCACCAAATTGTACAATTTAAGACATTTTTATCATTTGCTGGAAATAGAGATTGATCGCTGCAGTCGGTATGGCCATCCCCTTGCACTTTTGCTTTTAGATATAGATAAATTTAAAGTGTACAATGATACATACGGTCATCTTGAAGGCGACAAAGTTCTGGTTAGAATAGGACAGATTATCCAATCGTGTCTTAGAACAATGGATTCCGCTTTCAGATATGGGGGTGAAGAATTTACAGTTATTCTTCCGGAGACCACCGCAGAAGAGGCGCATAATGTCGCCCACAGAGTTAGAACCGCCATGGAATTCGAAAACTTTTTTCCGGAACCCGAAAAAGCCGTCACCGTCACCATCAGTATCGGTGTAACGGAATATTATAATAAAGAATCGCTGTCAGAATTTATAAAAAGAGCTGACCAAGCCATGTATCTTTCAAAAGAAAAAGGACGAAACGCAATTTCATCCTTGTTTGCTGAAGCTTCTTAACCCCGAACGTCTCACTATTATTTTTATTTTCTTTCCCCAAAATCGAAATTTTACTAGTTTCCATCCATGAATTTATAATGAATACAATAAGTGTCCAATTCAGAAATGAGCAATTTCTGTTCTGATCAAGGCCTCACAAGGGTTTGCGATCCCCGTATAGCGGGACAGGAAGGCGTACGTCTTCTGTACGCCGCAGCCGGAAACCCGCGGAGAACGCAGAGCAGGACAAAAAGAGCCATCTATGCATGGCACTAACTATTTGCGTATTTGACCTATAGCAAATGTTGCAAAAAAAATAAGAGACGCCAATGCAACAATCGTTGCGCCGGACGGCAGGTCGGCATAATAAGAAACAATGAGACCTCCGCTGGTGGATATCAGTGCGATGAGTATCGAAAAGACGATCATGGAATTATAACGACGGGTGATCTGTGAAGCAGCCGCTCCAGGGATTACCAAAAGGGCGGAAACAAGAATGATCCCGATAATTTTCATGCTGATCACCACGGATAGGGCAAGGATGGTCAGGAAAAAATGATCAAGAAAGGCCACCGGCATTCCACTGACAAAAGCCACCTCCCGATCATAGGCTACAAACAGCAGTTCTTTAAAAAACAGCACCGTTGAAAGAAGTACCAGTCCTCCAAGCACCGCAGTGATGATCAAATCCTGCCGGGTGATTGCCAGAATGTTACCGAAAAGATACCCAAAAAGATCTACGTTGTATTGATCCGACATACCGATAAAAATAACGCCCATGGCCATTGCCAACGGGAAAAAGATACCGATGGCAGTATCCGTGCCCAGGTGGCCTTTTTTCCCGAAATAACCAATGGCATTGGAGACGACCACGGCGAAACCGATGGCAGTAAGTGTTGGAGATATCCCCAAAAGCGCTCCTAAAGCGACACCGCCGAAAGCCGAGTGTGCCACACCGACGCCGATAAAGGACAAACGACGCAACACAACGAAAAATGAAACCACCGCCAGAACGACGCTGAGCATCATTCCCGCCAAAAAGGCATTTTGCATAAATTGGAGGTTGAACATATCAATCATGGTCTTGATGACTGCGATAACAGGTTGCACATTTTGAATCATGGACAATAACTTTAAGGCCTTCTCCAAAAACTTCTCTTGTGATGTCGGGCGAAAAACAGGAATCTGGTTCGTCATGATAATGCAGCTGAACATTCAGGCACGCCACCCGGTCTGCATGGGATGTAATCACCCCGATATCGTGTGACACCATGATAACGGATATGCCTTGCTCATCTCTAAATTTTGCCAAAAGTTCATAGAAATCTTCCTGGGCCACGCTGTCGACACCGGTTGAAGGTTCATCTAAAACTAAAAGTTTCGGTTTTGAAGCCATTGCCCGTGCAATGTTGACCCGTTGCTGTTGTCCTCCTGAAAGTACGGCAAAAGGTCTTTTTGCATGGTCAGCCATGTTTATCTGTGAAAGCAGGTCCATGGCGATCTTTTTGCTCTTACGATCCGGCCTGTGGAAAAGGCCGATCCGACTGTAAAGGCCCATAAGAACCACATCGAGGACGGTTACCGGAAAGGATTGATCTGCATGGGAAATCTGGGGAAGATATCCCACCTCCAGCCTGCTTTGTTTGTTGGGTTGGCTTCCAAATAACTGAACAGAGCCTTTTTGGGGGCTTACAAGTCCAAGAATAACATTCAGCAACGTGGTTTTGCCGCCGCCGTTAGGGCCGACGATACCGAATATTTCACCGGGATAGCAATTAAAATAAATGGATTTTAGAATCCATTTACCATCGTATGCCACCCATACATTATTCAAATCTACAAAGGGTTCCTTATCATTTCTCGTGTCCATGGCCGAATGTTTCACTTCATTGCCTCCTGCATAACATTCAGGTTGTACTTAATTAGATCAATATACGTGCTGCGCCCTTTCAAATTGGGACCACCCAAAGGATCAAGCAAAAGGACGTTAACCGCTGCTTCCCTGGCAATGACTTCTGCGGCTCTTGGGTTGAGCTGGGGTTCTGCAAATACAGCCCGAATATGGTCTCTTTTTATCATTGCCACAATATTTTTAATTTGTATCGGTGTTGGATTTCGGCCGGGACTCGCTTCGATGATCCCAACCGGTTCTAAGCCGTAGTGCCTGGCAAAGTAAACCCAGGAAGCATGAAAAGAGACATATTTTTTAATATTAAACTTTGCCACCTTAACTTTGATCAGGCGATCGAGTTTGTCCATATCGTTCAAATAATTCTGCCCACGTAGTTTATAATAGGTTAAATGCTGATGATCAACCTCGCAAAGCACGGCCGTAATTTTATTGACCATCGATTTTGCGATCGCGGGATCGAGCCAAATATGTGGATTGGCAACCCTCGATTCGTGATTTGAAATATATGACCCGTCATGAGGATCTCCGGTTTTGTTTTCATGATGGTGTCCGGCGGTGTGAATCAGTGAAACGCCTTCTGACAAAACGATGGTTGTCAAGTCAGGCCCCGCCAGATCGATGAATTTTTCGGCCCAGAATTCCAGCCCGGCGCCG
>JASFGF010000025.1:0-14691 GCA_050123915.1 Desulfobacterales bacterium
AAGGACGTCCCATTAAAACCCAGAAATAAAATACTCGTCGAAATCATTGAAAATCATCTGAAAGATATTATTTCCCCGCTCCTTCAAAAATTTTCAAATGCCCAAATTATTTTGACCCCCCAGGAAATAAAAACAGTTTCCTTGATCAAAGACGGCAAAACCAGCAAGGAAATTGCAGATATACTGAACATATCCGAAACCACCGTCAATTTTCATCGAAAAAACCTGCGCAAAAAATTCGGTCTGAAAAACAGGCAGATGAATTTGAGGTCGTACTTAATCTCAATGTCATAGACCCGAAAATCATAAAAGACACAACCATTTAATATTTCTATTTAATCCAATGACTGAAGATTCTCAAAGCAATACTATATTAATAGGTTTTACCTGTTATTAAACCATTGTTTTGCCAATATTGTATTTTATTAAAACATGATAAGTATTATTACAAGGACGAAATAAATTTATCGGCTAAAATGAAATTACAAAGACAAAGCATATGAAATTTGATTAAATAAAAAGAAAGGATGGTGATCTTATGAACTTCACAGAAAAGGAACATAATTACATCGAAACAGATGCAGAAAGAGAAAAAGGTCATGTCGATACCATTAAAAGATATTTTGATGAATGTCTGAGCGTCTCCAGGCTGGGATGTGATCCTGGAGTTGACATCCCCGGCTAACCCTCAAAGGCTAAAAAATAGGAGCAGAGCCGATCGGCACTGCTCTTTTATAATTTCAACCTCACTCCTCCAGTGATTTTTACCTAAATTGAGAATTTCAAATAGTGACAGAAAAGTATAACTTAAATTACTTCAATCATTTACATAGAAACCAGGGTCTGATAAATCTACACATGTCGGATGGATTCGTACGAGAAAAAAATGCCATTATTTGAAGCCCTCAATTTAGGTCTTAAAAACACCGGTTTGACAGATACATTTACAATGGTTTAACTTATGAGATTATTGTGGTGTACATTTTTTAAGTATTGAGGAGGGACAAAATGGGCCTAATAAGACATATTCGTAAAGTGTTTCGAAGTAAACCTGTCATCGAAGGTGACGGCGTTCATCTAAAACGGGCACTCGGATTTCATGAAGTTCCACAATTCGACCCCTTTTTACTTCTGGACGATTTTCGTTCAACGATTCCGGAGCATTTCATCAAAGGATTTCCCTGGCATCCCCATCGCGGAATCGAAACCATCACCTATGTTCTCCAGGGAACTGTAGAACATGGTGACAGCATGGGAAATAAAGGTATTATCGACTCCGGGGATGTACAGTGGATGACGGCCGGAAGCGGTATTATTCACCAGGAGATGCCCAAGGGCGATCCCAACGGCATCATGCTGGGATTTCAGCTCTGGGCGAATTTGCCCGCATCCCACAAGATGATGGATCCCCGTTACCAGGAAATAACATCGAGCCAGATCCCGGAGCTTCAACTGGAAAACGGAACCAAGATCAAGATTATTTGCGGCCGAATCAACGACATGTCGGGTCCGGTCCTGGATATTGTCATCGACCCGGAATATCTTGACATCCATGTTCCTGCGAATTCAATATACGAGCATCCCACAAAAGCAGGGCATACGGTGTTTGCCTATGTTATCGATGGAAAAGGATACTTCTGCGATGAAAAGAAACCCTTTACCTTTGACGTAGTAGGAGACAGCTATTTTGACATGAACAGCGAACCTTTCATCGAAAATGAAATGCTGGTGCTGTTCGACGACGGAGAGTCTGTAAGGGTATCAACGGAAGATGAACCGGTCAGGTTTCTTTTAATTTCAGGAAAGCCCATTAACGAGCCCGTTGCCTGGCGCGGTCCCATCGTGATGAATTCCCAGGAAGAATTGCGTCTGGCATTTGAGGAATACCAAAACGGAACATTTATCAAACACAAGGATCGTTAAAAACTGATCGTCCGATAAAATGATCGGGTGTGAGCAAATTGATTTATTTGTTGGTTTTTATACTCAGCCGTCTTTTGCAACCGGGTTTGTTATAGTCTGATTTGTCTGATAGAACATCTTTGGGCTCACAATCACAATTGAGGCAAAGTCCCTAAGTTCAGTTGATTATCTGGACGAAAAAAGATGAGCGAAACCTCATACCATATATTTAATTACTTCGGCTTGAGAAAAGAAGGGTATGCCGTTTATTCAACCGTATCGAATGATCTGGTCTTCACGTTGAGAGGAAATTGTCTGATCGATGTGTTTGACATGAATACTTTAAAACAAATCGCCTATCTTGATTTTGACACGTCAAAATCCATTATGCTCGGGTCGGCCTTTCGATCTCCCCTCATCGGATTGCCTTTTTCCACTTCATTTCGAAAATATTTCGAGACAGATCTACTGCCGCTAAAGGATCTTCGATCTAAGCATGAGGTAGGATTTTTCGTAGACATCGACTACAGAAACAAAGGGAAAAAAGAGATCTGGAATTTAGATGAAATAATGATGGTCATTGCCTTTGAAACCGCTTTTGAAGAGAAGATCCAAGATTTTACCATCAAACCCACCGGCGACACGGCACCCTATTATCGAAAAAAGTTCAATGCAAAAATATGTCGTCAATCAAGTGGCGATTTGACAATGACCGTTCATTTAAAAACAACACGAAAAGAACTGCAACACGTCCGGGTGATTGAAAAAGCAGGCAAGACTGTTTTATTCAGGGTCAAAAGTGTGGCGGACCTCGCAGCATAGATGATGTCCCCCCCGAAGATATATAGATAAAACTTTCTTCTCTTTCTCCGTAATTCAGAAACATCAGCTGAAAAGTTTAATAATTTCTTTAATTAAAAAAAATGATGTGACAATTAAAAAAAATATTGCACCTGTTTTTACACCCCAGCACACTATCAAAGAAAAACCTTCTATTTCTACACAACCGAGAATTCCGATAATGATGGCAGATTGTATCACCGCCAGGATGATAATTTTAATAATGCTTTTCTTTTCTTTTTCTGTCATTTTTTAAATTGATCTTTCAACATTGGATGTATCTTTTCAATTTCATTTCAAACGATCTGTTTTAAAACGTTTGATTTCAGAGTAAATAGAACCTTTCTCAAAAATAAGATAGGTTCAGGCCAAGGCGCAAAACGATGAAAAAGCGGATCATACACGTCGTATGTGAGTATTTTGAACCGTTTCGCAACACTGCCGTGGGCACTTAGATTGTTTTTGAGATAGGTTCTTTTTGTATGCGCTGAACTTAGGTGCTATCACCTCAATTGAGCGTAAACAGAATACTGACAAATATAAAAGAAAATAAAAATACAGGCTCTTATCCTTTTACAAATCGATTAAGATGAAACGGACATCGAAGCGTTGTCACAAAATGTTTATTTCATTATTTATGCCAAAACCTGGCTATAGGAATCTTTTTGTAAAAACACGTGGCGTATAGGAGTTTGAAATCCTTATGTGACGGGCGCTTTAAAGAATCAAGTCAAGATTCATAATCATCTTGACCCTGTAAACATAGGATGAAAGAGGGAATCACCTTATGAAAAAATGTGAAAAGCGCACAATAATATGTGCAAGCGCGCACATTATTCTGTGCATAATGAAAAGGACCGTATTGGCAGATCATCTTAATCGATGCTGCCTTTAGCCTGCTCCCACAAAACATCCTTCTCCTCTTGAGAAATCGATTGAATATCTTTTTGTCCATTTGAAATTCGCTGTTCCATATACCTAAAACGCCTTTCAAACTTTTTAGTGGAATCTCTCAATGCAGTTTCAGGATGAATGTTTGCAAACCGGGCGACATTTACGAGTGTAAAGAGAACGTCGCCAAATTCCAGCGCCACCCGGGTACGATCTTCAGGAGATTGTTTTTGTTTTCTCAACGCTGTTGTTAACTCAGACCACTCTTCTTCGACCTTTTTCATAACACCGGATATATCTTCCCAGTCAAATCCTGTTCTGGCTGCCCGGTCGGAAATTCTGTAAGCACGCATCAAGGCCGGAAGATTTGAAGGGATGGAATCCAGAATTGACGTCTCTGTAGAAAGGTTTTTTTCTTCCATTTTAATTTTATACCACCGTTTTCTGACCTCATCTGCACTGTCGACGTTGTCATTGCCAAAAACATGCGGGTGGCGGTGGATCATTTTCTTTATATTAAGATCAACAACATCCTTGATATCAAAATGACCCATCTCCTGGAAAAGACTGATAAGAAAAAAAATGTGGAACAATACATCCCCAAGTTCTCCACAGATCTCCTCAGGGTTGCCGGATTCAACAGCATCCATCAACTCGTATGTCTCTTCCAACAGATAAGCCAGGATGGTTTGCGGTGTTTGTTTCTTGTCCCAGGGACAACCGTTTTCCCCCCTTAACGTCTCGATTAAATCGATGATAGCCTTCATATCCATCTCGGTTTTCCTTTGTAAATCGATTTTTAGCGTTTCCGGCCGATTATTTTTGTTTCCAAATCTTTTTCAATTCCACTATCTTGGCCATAAAAGCGTGCTTCATATCTTTGGAAACAACCTTGGCCATTTTTTCTGAGATTAGCGTGATATGGGGAGAAAGCAGGGAATTTTTAATAAAAGGTGAGCCCTTAGGGAGAAAGGCAGTCAGTGCAATTAACAACACCGAAACAATAAGCAATCCTTTCAATGCGCCGAATAAGGCGCCGGAAAAACGATCCATCCAGCCCAATAAAGCCAGTTTAAGCAGGTAGTTGATAATCACACCTAAAATGCTGATAATTAGAAAAACGACACAAAATATAATGATGAAACTCAATATATTGAGGTAGCCGGTATTGGAAATCCATTTTGACAAAGGTTTTGCAAGCACCATGTAATAGGTATAAGCAGCATAGAATCCGCCAAACACGCCGATGATAGAAGACAATTCCTTTAATAGACCTCTGAAAACACCCCTTATGATACAATAAGCCAAAATTACGATGGTGATGACATCAAAAAAGTTCATGGCGCTCCCACTTTGCATCGTTTGCGATGCCATGGCATTGTAAAAAAAATTAGCAAAATCAAAATGATACAATTGTCAAATCATTTGTTTCTGAAAACTAACAAAGCAAATATTTTGAGTCAAGATATTTTCTTTTGCCATGTGCATTAAATTATAGATTTGACTTTTTATGAATTCATCAATATTACATAGCTCATAGAGATCTTTAAGAGAACGTTAAATCTAAAGAGAACATCTGCCCAACCATGAAACATGGATATAATATCCGAAAATAATAAAACCAGATTAATTTTCTCAGATATTAATCTGGCAAGTCAGCTTTTCGGCGAGTATAACAGCAACCTTAAAAGAATTGCAGAATTAACAGATGTATCCATTCACGCAAGAGGTAATACGATATTCATCGAAGGAGACAGCATTGCTGAAAGCCTGGCAAAAAAGATACTCAAACAACTTTACGGCCTGTTGAAAGATGGTTATCCAATTTACCCGAATGATGTCGAATATGCCGTCAGAATTTTGAGCGAAGACGACCGCATTAAACTTAAAGATATTTTTCTGGATACGGTTTACATCACTTCCAAAAAACGCCCTGTAATACCCAAAAGCCAAGCTCAAAAGGAATACATAGATGCCATCCGAAGTTCTGACATGGTTTTTGGAGTAGGACCGGCAGGAACAGGCAAAACGTATCTTGCCATGGCCATGGCGGTTGCAGCGTTGTCAAAGGGAAAGGTAAATCGCATCATCCTGACAAGGCCCGCTGTAGAGGCAGGTGAAGCGTTGGGATTTTTACCCGGAGATCTGGCCCAAAAAGTAGATCCCTATCTCCGGCCGCTTTACGACGCGCTCCATGATATGATGCAGTTTGAAAAGGTATCCAACCTGATAGAACGAGGCGTTATCGAAGTCGCACCGTTGGCTTTCATGCGTGGACGAACATTAAATGATTCTTTTGTCATTTTAGATGAAGCTCAAAATACGACGTCTGAACAGATGAAGATGTTTCTGACAAGGATAGGATTCAGCTCAAAAGCGGTGATCACCGGTGACATTACCCAGATTGATCTTCCTGTGGGCAAACCTTCCGGACTCATTGAGGCGAAAGATATATTGCAGGGAATAGAAGGAATAAGATTCATCTTTTTTTCAAAAAAAGATGTCGTACGGCATGGCCTGGTCCAAAAAATTATTAAAGCATATGAAGATCTGGATGCCCAAAAAAAGAAATAGTTACAATTGCCTAAAGTGAGCTAAAATGAGCTAAAGTTAAGGAAATTTTTGCCAATTATATTTTGATGACAGCGCGTTAGCGCTACCTTAACTTTAGGCACTTTAGATCACTTCAAACTTTAGGCACTTGTGAGAAGGCTCCGGTAGCATTTCCATTGTCAAGGATTATGCCGAGTACCTAATTTACTTATTAGCACCATGAACCTTGTAAAAACTCAAATATCTTTAAACAGACTCATAGAGAGCAGTGATAGTGTCCGATGGGCACTTCTGATTGCTGTTACCATAATTTTTACAATTTTGCTGTATCCAAATCTTGTGATTGAAAAACATTCCTACAAATTAGGAGATGTTGTCACAAGGGATATTAAGGCGGCAAAAAATTTTTTAATTGAAGACAAAGAAGCCACAGAAGCCAGCCGAAAACAGGCCGTAGAAAATGTATTGACGGTGTACGATCATGATGTAAACATCTCCGCAAAAACCGATCAAAAAATAAAAAACGCCTTCGAGGATCTTCGAGTATTGTCTGAAACGCTAAAAAGCATCGAAAAATCGGAATCATCCTCATCTGAAAATGAAGAAAAAAAATTAGCACTACACAATCTTATCTGGCAAAAAAAGACCGACTTTGTGGAAAAGATTGGTATTTCAGTCAGCGACGCGGATTATAAAATACTCGAACTGGAAGCCTTCTCCAGTGATATTTTAAATCTTATTTCCGGTATTTTAAAAGAAATATACGATAATGGGGTGGTTGCCAATAAAGAGATGCTTTTAAAAGAAACCGATAGAGGCATCATCTTAAGCGATATCAAAACAAAAAATGAAATGCTTGTTTATAATTTAAAGCACTTTTACGGCCTTGACCAGGCAAAAACCATGATCAAAGTAATCGGTGATCCCCTTCTTCAAAACAAGAGTCACGATCTTCGAAATTTGATCGTCGATTTTGCTCAAAAACTGATTCAGCCCAATATAACACTAAACAGAAGTGAAACCGAAAAACGGAAAAAAGAGGCCTATTCGGAAGTTAATCCAATATTTTACAAGATAAAAGCGGGTGAGATGCTTTTGCGCGAAGGAGAGCGGGTAACCAAAGACCAGCTTCTAAAACTCAAAATCTATCAAGAAGGCCTAAAAAATGAGAAAGTTTTAACCAACTGCATTGGGTCAGCGCTTTTCATCCTGTGTATCCTCATGACCGTTTATGCCCTTTGCATTCACAATCGACCCCATCTCAACACCACCAAGAACCTGCTCTTTTTGGCCAGCGTACTCATCACGTTTTTCTTCATCTCCAGCATATCGGAATCGTTAGCCGATTCCGTGTCTCATTATACACCTTTTTCAATATCCGCTGATTCAATCTCTTATGGTATTCCCCTTGCCGCGGGCGCCATGACCACATGTCTGTTTTTGGGCATTGAATTGGCCATTCCCATTGCCATGTTACTTGCCATCGGCACAGCGATTATATTTAAAAACAGGTTCGATATTTTCATCTACTTTCTTCTTAATGGTCTGATGGCGGCATACTGGATGCAAAATTGTCGGGAACGCAAAGTTTTTATAAAGGCCGGGTTAAAACTCGGCTTGTTGAATGTTATCCTCGTTACGGTTATCGACGTTTATATCGGTGGCTCCACATTCTTTAAACTCATGTGGGATTGGGGATTTGCGTTTTCAGGGGGTGTTGGGGCAGGAATCGTTACCGCCGGCATTGCACCGCTGGTTGAAATTGCATTTGACTATACCACAGACATCAAACTTCTTGAACTTGCAAACCTCGATCAACCCATTCTTCGAAGACTTATGCTGGAAGCTCCGGGAACGTACCATCATTCGGTCATTGTCGGAACTATGGTTGAAGCAGCGGCATCTGAAATCGGTGCCAATCCGTCGCTTGCAAAGGTTTGTGGTTATTTCCACGATATCGGCAAGATCAAGAAGCCATTGTATTTTATTGAAAACCAGGCCGATGGCGTCAATAGACACGACAAACTTGCACCTTCCATGTCAAGCCTTATCCTCATCGCTCACATTAAGGACGGCGTAGAGATAGCCAAGCAAAACAAACTGGGGCATGCCATCATTGAAACCATCAGGCAATCCCACGGTACAAGCCTTATCAGTTATTTTTATGAAAAAGCAAAGCAACTAAAAGGCGAAAATGGGGTAAATATCAACGATTTCAGATATCCAGGGCCCAGACCTCAAACCAGAGAAGCCGGGCTGGTCATGCTGGCAGATGCGGTTGAAGCTGCATCCAGAACCCTTGCAAACCCGACACCCACCAGAATTAAGGGACTGGTGCAAAATTTGATAAACAGAATCTTTTCAGACGGCCAGCTGGACAATTGTGAACTAACGTTGAAAGATCTTCACAATATCGCAAAAAGTTTCAATAAAATATTAAATGGAATATATCATCATCGCATTGAATATCCTGAGAAACAATTCTTGACCAATGGAAAACAACTCTTGACCAACGGAATGGAAAAAAATGAAAGTTTTGATCGACAACAGGCAAAAGAAGTTCAAGATATCGATGACGACAATTCAACAAAAAACCACAGACATCTTAAACGCCTTGGATTATCTTGACGCAGAACTTTCTATTTTGATCGTTGATGATCTTCAAATTGCAAAACTCAACAAACAATATCTTCATCGAAACGGCCCCACAAATGTTATTGCCTTCCCCATGCGAACAGACCCGTTTTCGAACATCAACCCGGAACTTCTCGGCGATGTGGTTATTTCCATTGAAACCGCTGAGAAAGAGGGAAAAAGTATCGGAATAAGTATGGAAGAACGTTTTACACAGCTTCTGGTGCACGGAATTCTTCATTTATTGGGATATGACCATGAAACGACTGAACAGGACGCTGACAAGATGGAAAAAAAGAATGAGGAAATTTTGAAATTGATTGAATCTTAGCTCCTGTGAACGGCTTCCGGATCTTAGGGCCTAAAGAAGTAAAATTTTTTAACACAAAGGAGGTTTACTGATGGCTGGGTTAGCGGTAAACGTTGATCATGTTGCAACATTGAGAGAAGCCAGAAAAATCAACTATCCCGATCCTGTAGCAGCAGCAATTCTGGCGGAACTGGCTGGAGCAGAAGGGATTGTGGTTCATTTAAGAGAAGATCGACGGCACATCCAAGACCGTGACCTTAGAACCTTGAGAAAGATTGTTCAGACAAAGCTTATACTCGAAATGGCTTCGAACAATGAAATGATCGGGATTGCTCTTGATGTCCAGCCTGATATTGTCACACTGGTTCCGGAAAAACGTGAAGAATTGACCACCGAAGGTGGGTTGGATTTAATCTCGTATAAAGATGCGATTGCTAAAACCGTCGGTACGCTTCAAGACAGCGGTATTCCGGTCAGTATCTTCATTGATCCTGATCCCGATCAGATTAAAGTTGCGCACCAAATAAACGCAACCATGGTGGAAATACATACAGGCATATTCTGCGATGCCAAAACAACAAAAAAAAGAGAGCTGGCTTTTTCCGATATCGTCGACGCAGTAAAATTTGCAAACAAGTTGAGGTTGGGCATCAATGCCGGCCACGGTCTGTGTTACAATACGATAAAGACCTTTAAAGGCCTCCATGAAATCGACGAATTCAGCATCGGTCACAGCATTGTCTCAAGAGCGGTACTTGTGGGGATGGAAAAGGCCGTCAAGGAGATGTTGACACTCATCAAAGACCTTTAAAATATTTCAAGAAAAGGAATGCCTTCGGACGAATAGATTGGAGTAAAGCATGTATCTTGTAACCGCAAATGAAATGCAGAAGATGGATGGTTCGACCATCGAATCGTTTGGTCTTCCCGGCAGGATTCTGATGGAAAATGCCGGCCGGGGGGCAACCCAATTTTTTTTGGAACAATTCAAGGAAGCTGAAAATAAAAAGATTGGTGTGATCGCAGGCCGGGGAAACAATGGCGGAGACGGTTTCGTTATTGCCCGATATCTGGCTCAAAAAGGAATAAGCGTCACCGTATATCTTCTTTCAGAACGTCAAAAAGTCTCGGGAGATGCTGCTGCCAACCTCGAGCTCCTTTCCCCTCTTAAAGTTCCTGTTATTGAAATGCCGGACGCAGAATCTTTTTCAGCACATGAAACTGAAATGCGTCATGAGGCGATCTGGATCGATGCCATCCTCGGAACCGGTCTGCGATCGGATGTAAAAGGACTTTTTAAGGATGTAATAAACTTCATCAACCAGTCAAACAAACCGGTTTTTGCAGTGGATATACCTTCCGGTTTGAATTCGGATACGGGCTGGCCTTGCGGCACCTGTGTCCGGGCCGATGCCACGGCAACGTTTGCATTTGCCAAAACCGGTCACTTTCTCTTTCCCGGTGCTGATTATACCGGAAATCTGGAAATCATCGATATCGGAGTGCCACCTTATATTGCAAACGATGTCCGCCCACTGCAATACCTGTTAACGCCGGATCTGATCCACACTGTTTTCCTTCCCAGACCTTCGGATGCCCACAAAGGACACACCGGCCATCTTCTGGTCATAGCAGGTTCGCCGGGAAAAACCGGAGCAGCTGCCATGGCAGCCACGTCGGCCATGAGGGCCGGGGCCGGTCTGGTGACCCTTGGAATCCCGGCCAGCTTAAACCCTGTTTTAGAGGCCCAGGTGACAGAGGCCATGACAGATCCGCTGCCTGAAACCGTTAAAGGTATTCTTGGTGAAGCATCATTTAGCAGAATTATGGATCTTCTTTCCGATAAACAATGTCTTGCCATCGGGCCTGGAATCGGTACGGCCCCTGAAACTAAAAAACTTTTTAAGCATCTGCTTCAGGAAAACACTAAACCGGTGGTTATTGATGCGGATGGGTTGAACATCCTTGCCGGTCATACCGAAATATTGAAGGATCTCGTCACCCCCGTCGTTCTAACGCCGCATCCCGGAGAAATGGCTCGGCTTATGAGGACAACCGCAGCGGACGTTCAGAAAGACCGAATCAAATGTGCCCGCGACTTTGCAGAAAAATTCAATGTCCATGTCGTGCTGAAGGGAGCCGGAACGGTTGTCGCCCATCCGGACGGCAAGGTTTTCATCAACCCAACCGGCAATCCGGGAATGGCATCCGGCGGCATGGGAGACGTTCTGACCGGAGTCATCGCCGGCTTTATCGCACAGGGACATTCACCTGAACTTTCCGCCCATGCCGGTGTCTATCTACACGGTGCAGTAGCCGATTCTCTATCCAAAAACAAAGGCCCTTTCGGCTATCTGGCGACGGACGTGATGAACACCTTGCCCGAAACGATTAAAGAACTGGCCGATAGCATCTGAAAATAACATCGTGTAACGATTCAATAATCATATTACCTGAATATTGAACGAGTCGGAGGCTTTCATATGCCCCGATAGCGGGATTTCCGCTGCGCTCCAACAAGGCATTTAAGGGTGAAGCTCTCCGAGGCGTAGGCTCGACGAGCCGGAAGCCATAGTCTTCTGCTATTGAGAGCCCTTAATAACGCAGCAAATGAAAGCTTCCGGCTCGTGTTTTGGCGTTTTGTGTATTTATGACTGAACAATTACCAACTTTCAAATATCAGATAACCACCTGTTCCGTGGATGACACCCAAAAACTGGGAAAAATTATCGGCACAGCCGTAACAAACGGAACGGTTTTGACGTTAACCGGTGATTTGGGAAGCGGAAAGACGTCCTTTGTCCAGGGACTGGCCAGAGGTCTCGAAGTTCCGGATGAGTATTATATCACCAGCCCATCTTACACGTTAATCAATGAATATCCCGGTCGATATCCCCTGTTCCACGTCGATCTCTATCGCATTTCAGATCCCATGGATATGGAAGATATCGGTCTTTACGAGATACTCCACAATAGCGGCATTGTGGCCATCGAATGGGCGGACAGATTCGAAAACAAGCTTTTATCCGGTTCTATAAGCATCCACTTTGAACTCACAGGCGAAAACACACGCAACATATGCATTACTACATATGATTTGAAAAATGCGGATCTTTTAAAAAATATCCTATGATATTGTCTTTAAAAATTTGCTGTATGAAAAAGATAACCCGATGCCAAAAGCGCTCATTTCAAGTTGTTTTGCTTGACTTAACCGTCATCAGTTGTAATATTTTAACTTTTTACTGGTTTGGTGGGGATAGGATTGAAAATTTGACATCTTAATTTATTTTCAGGACGTTGTAATATGAGCTTAATCGTACAAAAATATGGCGGTACTTCAGTGGCCGACCTTGAACGGATTCAAAATGTGGCAAAACGGGTTGCTAAAACATTTGACCAGGGTAATGATGTCGTTGTCATTTTATCTGCCATGGCCGGTGTTACAGACGGCCTGATCGATATGGCACAACAGATAACCGAATCGCCGGACAAACGTGAACTCGATGTTCTTCTTGCAACGGGTGAACAAACAACGGCTGCGCTTTTGGCCATGACATTAAAACAAATGAATTATCCTGCGTTGTCCATGCTAGGACATCAGGCAAAAGTGGTTACAGACTGTGCTTTCGGTGATGCACGGATCATCGAAATCGGTGCCGAATATATTATGAAACTTATCCAAAAACGTAATATCATTGTCGTAGCCGGATTTCAAGGGTGTGATGTCAGCGGTAACATCACCACTCTCGGGCGGGGAGGATCGGATACATCCGCCGTGGCCATTGCCTCGGCGCTCAAGGCGGATATCTGCGAGATATATACCGATGTGGACGGTATTTATACCGCTGATCCCAATATCTGTGATAAGGCGAAAAAGATTAATCGAATCTCATACGACGAAATGCTCAATATGGCCAGTCTCGGAGCCAAAGTCTTACAGATCCGTTCAGTTGGATTTGCAAAAAAATACAATGTCCCCGTACATGTTAGATCGTCTTTTAGCGAAGAGGAGGGAACCATGGTTGTTAGTGAAGACGCCGGCATGGAAAGTCTTGTTGTTTCTGCAGTAACACATGACAAAGATCAAGCCCGTATTACTCTTAGAAAGGTCCATGACCGACCGGGTGTTGCTGCCAATATTTTTGCGCCCATTTCTGAAGCGGGTATCGTTGTGGATATGATCATTCAAAATACGCGGGCCGAAGGCCAAACGGATTTAACGTTTACGGTTCCAAAAGCACAATATTCAACTGCCTTGGAAATTGAACAAAAAGTGGCAAAAAACATTGGCGCAGAAGATGTTCTGGGTGATAAAAACATCGCCAAGGTTTCTGTTGTGGGCGTCGGGATGAAAAACCACTCGGGTGTGGCATCGATGATGTTTAATACACTGGCCAGAGAAAACATCAACATCATGATGATCAGCACATCGGAAATCAGGATTTCCTGTATCATCGAAGAAAAGTATACCGAACTCGCAGTTCGTGTTCTGCATTCCGCATTTGGGTTGGATAAAGAAGACTAACTCGGACGTTTCATGAAAAATTTCGATACCGAACAAATGATCTTCACCATCGTATTGGCAATGGTCATTACAGGTATCCTTATCTACAGAGTTCTTCATCCTTTTTAGACGCTGTTTTAACGCCTCCTGTTCGACGGTTTAAACTTCGAAAAGAAGCTGCCATGAAAAAACACCTCCTTTCCCTTCTTATTATTGCCGCATTCCTGCCATTACTCATGGGTCAGGTTCAAAAGGACACGCCTAAATACCGGCAGGCAAGGGCAAAAATGGTACTATCGCAGATCCGTTCCCGGGGGATATCCGATCAAAAAGTTTTAAAGGCCATGTCCGAAGTCCTTCGACACAGCTTCGTCCCAAAAGAACTTGCTTCCCGGGCCTATAAAGATCATCCTTTGCCCATCGGTGAGGGCCAGACGATTTCCCAACCATACATTGTGGCCCTTATGACCGAAAGCCTTGAACTCAAAGGCTCTGAACGCGTTCTTGAAATCGGAACCGGCTCCGGTTACCAGGCCGCCATTCTCGCAAATATCGCCAAAGAAGTTTACACCGTTGAAATCAAGGAAAAACTTTATGCAAAAGCAAATCAGATCCTTCGTACATCGGGTTTGTCGAATATTAAAACCCGTCATTCAGACGGCTATTTTGGCTGGCCCCAAGCAGCGCCTTTTGACTGCATAATGATCACCGCTGCTATTGACCACATCCCGCCGCCGTTGTTAAAACAGCTCAAAGACGGCGGGCGACTCATTCTTCCCCTTGGAAACCCATTCAGTTACCAGAACCTGAGTCTAGTCACAAAACAAGGTGAGGACTATACCGTTAAACAAATTACCGGTGTTCTATTTGTACCCATGACCGGATATGCCCTTGACCATAACTGACATGATACTCACGGCAGTATTTCTATTATCGCTTTCAGCCCTGTCTTTTGAAATACTCCTTGTCAGGGCTTTTTCCATCAGCCAGTGGAACCATCTGTCATTTATGGTCATCAGCATCACGCTTTTTGGTTTTGCTGCCGGCGGTACAT
>JASFGF010000026.1:0-14242 GCA_050123915.1 Desulfobacterales bacterium
AGGACGTTGGTATGCCTTTCAAAATTGCCGAATTGATCTCCGGCCTTCAAACGCCTGCCTATATTTCAAGGCAAACCGTTTTGAAACCGAAGCATATTGTCAGGGGCAAGAAAGCAATTAAAAAGGCTTTCCAGTATCAAATGGAAGGCCGTTGTTTCAGCCTGGTAGAGTTTGTCAGCACGTGCCCGACCAATTGGGGAATGACACCGGTGGAGGCGATTCAGTGGGCCGAAGAAAATATGCTTCCCTATTACCAACTGGGCGAATTTAAAACACCCGATTAAATTGAGGAGGACTGAATGCAAAAAGAAGTGATGTTTGCCGGCTTTGGTGGACAGGGCATTCTGTTGATAGGGAATATCCTTGCACACACTGCCATGGAAGAAGGTTTTGAAGTTGCCTGGGTTCCGTCATATGGTCCGGAGATGCGGGGTGGTACCGCCTATTGTCTGGTGGTTATCAGCAACAGGTCCATCGGTTCACCCATTATCAAGAATCCCATGCATCTTATTGCCATGAATCGTCCTTCTTTGGAAAAATTTGCGCCGGTGATAAAGCCGAACGGTGTTGTGGTGATTAACAGCTCATTAATCCCTGTATCTTCGGGTCGTGATGATGTTGATGAGTTGCTGGTGCCGGCAAATGATATTGCAAGGGAGCTGGGGAGTACAAAAGTGGCCAATATCGTGGCGCTTGGCGCTTTCGTTGCCCGCAGCAAAATTGTCGATTTTGAACAGATGCGAGAGTGTGTCAAAGAGCAGTTTGCTTCAAAGGAAAAGCTCATTCCCATCAATATGGCGGCGCTTGATGCAGGCAGAAAAGCCGCCTCAACTAATTGAAATATCAGGGTTAAGTTTTGAATTTAGGCAAAAACCATGAAACTATCTATTCCAGACTACATCTTATCGATAAAACCGTATACACCCGGGAAACCTTTAGAAGAACTCGAAAGAGAATATGGTATTGATGATTCCATAAAGCTCGCCTCTAATGAAAACCCTATAGGCCCATCTCCCATGGCGGTTGCCGCCATTAAAGAATCCACTAAAAAATTGAACCGGTATCCCGATGGAAGCGGACATGATCTGATTCGAAAAATTTCGAATCATATCGGGTTTTCACCACAACACATCGTTTTGGGCAACGGCTCGGATGAAATTATCGGTATGCTTGCCTTTGCCATGCTTCAGCCGGGTGACGAAGTCATATTGCCTGTTCCTTCTTTTCTCATGTATGAAATAATGGTCCGTGGCGCCGGTGCGACACCGGTATTTGTTCCTTTGACATCGTTGTCGATCGATCTGAAAGAAATAAAGAAAAAGATGACTTCAAAAACACGGATGATTTTTCTATGTAATCCCAACAATCCAACAGGGACGGTTATTTATAAAAGAGATTTTGAGAATTTTATACAAGAGATCCCACCCGAAGTGATTGTCGTGGTGGATGAGGCGTATATTGAATTTGTGCGTGATCAAAATTGTGTCAACAGTTTAGAATATTTGGATAACATATCGCCGCTGGTTACGCTTCGGACCTTTTCCAAAGCCTATGGGCTGGCCGGGCTTCGTATCGGTTACGGCGTCATGCCGGTGGAGATTGCAGATGTTTTAAACAGAATAAGACTTCCTTTCAACACCAATTCTTTGGCTCAGGCCGGCGCCGGTGCAGCGCTTGAGGACACAATTTTCCTTGAAAAAGTCATATCTTTGGTCCATGAGGGTCTTGATTATTTATATGATGCCCTGGACACTTTGAAGGTAACCTATTTTTCTACACAGACCAATTTTTTCTTGATCGACGTTCGTAAAGATGCCGATGAAATTTACGAAGATATGCTCCGACAAGGGGTTATTGTCAGATCCATGAAATCGTATGGTTATTCCAATTATATTCGAATCAATGTCGGACTTCATGAAGAGAATGTCCGGTTTATAAAAGCGCTTGAGAAAAGTCTGGCATAAGTTAGAAAATAGGAATTAGAAAATAGAAAATAGCAAATGGATGCAGCTGATTTTAGACGATGAGAAGGTGAAGAGCAAGAAGGTGAGAATGTAAGAAGGTTGGCAGTTTTAAGTCCTCTTTCCTCTTTTCTATGTCCTATTTGTGACTTAAAGGCAGAGCTATCTGTCTCAGATTTGGCTCCAGAGTCTCATGTTTTTACCATTAAATAAAGATCTCTCATACAAATGAAACAACTTCTTATTACCATAGACGGTCCTTCGGGGGCCGGTAAAACTACGGTTAGCCGGATACTGGCCGATCGTCTCGGGTACAGATATATCGACACCGGCGCCCTTTACAGGGGTGTCGCTCTGGCAGCCGTATCATCAGGTCTAAATCCTGATGACGATAACGGCCTCGAAAAGCTGTGCAATACTCTCAAAATACGTTTCGTGTTGGAAAAAAAGGGATTGCGGCTAATATTGAATGATTCAGATATTACCGATCAAATAAGGACCCCTGAAATAACAATGTTTGCCTCGGCTGTTTCTGCAAGGCCGGTTGTGAGGCGTTTTCTTTTGAATTTGCAAAGGGATTTGGGAAAAGAGAAGGGGGTTGTATTTGAAGGTCGTGACATGGGAACCGTGGTATTTCCGGGTGCTGATGTGAAGTTTTTTCTGGATGCATCTCCAGAAATCAGGGCCAAAAGGCGATACATTGAATTAAAATCAACAAACCCTCAACCATTAGAAGAGGTTGAAAGGGACATGGGACGTAGAGATAAAAATGACAGCACCAGAGATTTAGCGCCATTAAAGCCGGCAGAAGATGCGATTCGACTAGATTCAACCGATCTTTCTATTGAAACTGTTGTTAAGAGGATGGTGACCATCATCGGGAAACTGAATTAGTGCTTTGATTTTTAAATACAGCGACTTTCTTTACTATATATAATGAACATATCTTCATAACCGATAATAAGTTCTAACCTCCCAATTTTTTATCGAATCTTGTCAATTCTTTCTTCATTCCAGGTTTCAACGAATTGTTTGAGTTTTATAGTTTATTTAAAAATAATCATTGTTTTTTAGGCATGAGTCTGATAGCAGAGACGTTTATGCTATATTATACAGGTTATAGCAAAATAAAATCGGGCTAGGGGGTATTGTATTTAATGGAAAATTTTGAAACAAATGAATCAGACAAAGATTTAACGAATGAGACATCCAGTGAGCAGTCAGATGCGGAAGGTATTAAGGAACAAGACGTATTGAAAAAAGAACCATCTGAAGAAGAAACACCATCTGATGAGATTCAAGACCCGGTAAAAGTTTCGACAGATGCTCAGGAAACAACTTCAGACTCTAAAGAAGATCCAGAAGCAGCCGGTGGTTTGGAAGAAGTTGCGGAAACAATCGGCGTCTCGAAAGAAAGTCCTGTTACATCCGAAGGCTCTAAAGCTGCTGACAAGTCAAGTGAGAGCATGGACGACATGATGGATATGTACGAGGAGAGCTTTAAGCGATTCGCTGAAGGTGAAGTTGTTACCGGAAGAATAATTTCCGTAGATAAGGATTATGTTCTTGTTGATATTGGGTACAAATCAGAAGGGCAAATAAGGATTCAAGAATTTCAAGATGAGGACGGAAACTTAATTGCCAACGAGGGAGATTCGGTTGATGTCATGGTGGAATGGTGGGACGATGAAGAAGAGCGCGTCGTTCTCTCCAAAGAAAAAGCCGCTAAAGTAAAAGTATGGGAAGACATTAAGAATTCTTACGATGAAGATCAAACTGTTCAAGGCGTTATCGTCAATCGCGTCAAGGGAGGATTTTCCGTAGACATTGGTGTTCAGGCATTTCTGCCCGGTTCCCAGGCGGATTTGCGTCCCATTCGCAACCTTGATGAAATGGTTGGGAAGACATTTACTTTCAAGATTCTAAAATATAATCGAAAACGAAGTAATATTGTTTTATCCAGGAGAGTCATTCTTGAAGAAGAACGCGATTCCAAGCGATCTTCAACACTGGAAAACATAGAAGATGGAAAAATTGTTGAAGGCATTGTAAAGAATATAACCGAATATGGTGTATTTGTCGACCTTGGCGGTGTAGATGGTCTTCTTCATATTACGGACATTTCGTGGGGACGGGTTAAACATCCATCGGAGCTTTTTTCAGTCGGTGACAAAATAACCGTGAAAATATTAAGCTTTGATATTGAACGGGAGAGAGTTTCCCTTGGAATGAAGCAACTTACCGAGGATCCCTGGCTGGCAGCCACAGAAAAATATCCCATCGGATCCCGTGTTAATGGAAAGGTCGTCAGTCTAACAGATTATGGTTCATTTGTTGAGTTGGAGGAAGGTATCGAAGGACTGATTCACGTTTCTGAAATGTCGTGGACCCGAAAGATTCGCCATCCCTCCAAGGTTGTTTCCGTGGGCGATGTGGTTGATACTGTCGTGCTGGATATCAAGCCTGAAAGCAGACGGATTTCTTTGGGCATGAAGCAGGTTGTTCCCAATCCTTGGGATGTTATTAGTGAAAAGTATCCGGTAGGAACCACCATTGAAGGCAAAATAAAGAACATCACCGACTTCGGGCTTTTCATCGGAATTGGTGAAGGGATTGACGGGCTTGTACATATTTCCGATATTTCCTGGATAAAGCGGATCAAACATCCATCGGAGTTATATAAAAAAGGTGACGTGGTTCAGGCCATCGTATTAGATATTGAAAAAGAGAATGAGAGGTTTTCACTGGGGATCAAACAATTACAGGAAGATCCATGGAAAACGGTGGCTGAACGCTATGAGGTTGGAAAAGAGATTACAGGTACCGTGACCAATCTAACCGACTTCGGCGTTTTTGTAGAAATCGAGGAAGGAATAGAAGGGCTTGTGCACGTATCTGAAATTAGCAAAGAAAAGATAAAGACCCCCATTGGCAAATTCAGTATCGGCGATGTTATCACAGCCAAAGTTATGAATATCAACAGCCAGGAAAGGCGAATCGGCCTTTCAATCAAGCGACTGGAAATCGAAAGCGAACAGAGCTTGTTAAGCGAATATGTTAATAACTCCAGAACCACGACGTCAACTTTTGGGGAAATTTTGCGGGAAAACCTTCAAGAAAAGTTAAATGGGGAATAAGTAGCGGATTATGTTTTCACGCAGGCATCCCTATCTTTTTTTTATACTGATCTTTTCTACAGTCGTTGCCACAGCAATGATATTGATGACTTTGCTTGTTACGATAGGCACAAGGGATGCTGAGTTTGAATTTGGAGAAAAAGTCGGTGTCATTGAGATAAACGGTGTTATTGCAGATTCCAAAAACGTTCTTAATCATCTCAAACGTTTCCGTGAAGATAATGCGATAAAAGCGATCGTCGTTCGAGTCGATTCACCCGGGGGCGCTGTGGGCCCGTCGCAGGAAATTTTCAGGGAGATCAGAAAGACATCCGCCACAAAGAAAGTGGTGGCTTCCATGGGGACCATTGCAACATCCGGGGGATATTATATCGCTGCCGGAGCAAATGGAATTGTCGCCAATCCCGGCACCATAACCGGAAGCATCGGTGTCATCATGGGGTTTACAAATTATGAGGAGCTTCTTCATAAAATCGGATTGGTTCCAATTGTTGTCAAGAGTGGCGAATACAAGGATATCGGATCACCGGTTCGAGAGATGAAACCTGAAGAGAAAAAAATCCTCCAGGAATTTGCAAAAAAAATCCACAAACAATTTATTAAAGATGTCGTTGACGGGCGAAAGATGGATATAAAAATGGTAGAATCGCTCGCCGACGGACGCATTTTTACGGGCCAGGAGTCAAAAAAAATGGGTCTTGTGGATCGTCTCGGAAATTTAGAAGATGCCATTGAGTGGGCAGGACGACTCGGCGGAATAAAAGGGAAGATCGCCACAGTTTATGCAAAGGAGAAAAAATTTTCCTTTTTAAAATATATTACGGATTCATCTGCCGAAACTCTATTCAACCATATTCTTGATCCGAAATTATCGGCAGACTATATATACAGACCGGAGTAAACCCTAACGTTACAAAAGCCCATGATACCGTAATCCCTTCGTTGCCAAGGGTTCGCGGTAATTTACTACAGTGTCACCCTTGGACGCCTTGGACTTACGGCATCCTAAGCGTTTGAAACGCTAGGGTAAATCCTATCGTTGTAGAAACAACACAGCGCCCACCAGGTGGGTGTTTTTTTATTTAAAAACACTCACATCCCCCAAGCCTTTTCGGATGACCTCCGGGAGATCATCGATCAAGGATATGACACTCGAAGGGTTTCCTGTAACAGGGCCTCCGTCAATCACCACATCTATTCTAGGATGGAAAAAATCGTGAATAAGAGAAGGATCATAAAAGATTGTTCCATCCGGCATTGTGGCGCTCGTCGTAATAATGGGATTTCCCAAAGCTTGAACCAGAGAAAGACAAATCCGATTGTCCGGTACGCGAATACCAGCTGTTTTTCGATTGGTCAGCATGATTTTTGGAACCAGTTTCGAACCTTCCAAAACAAAGGTATAGGGGCCCGGCAAAAGCCGTTTCATTGTTTTATAAGCATAATTAGACACTTTTGCGTAATGGCTAATATTCTTTAGGTCCGAACAGATAAAGCTAAACGGCTTGATTTTTTTTCGTTGTTTTAACTGATAAATCTTTTCTATGGACTTTTTGTTCATAATATCACAACCGATTCCGTAATATGTATCGGTTGGATAGGCGATGATGCCGCCTCTTTTAAGTACATCAACCACCTTTGTTAGAAGTCGTTCCTGGGGGTTTATGGGGTTTATTTTAAAAATCACGACAATCCTTTTGAAAACATTACCGCTTCAGGTATAATTAAATTTTTGCTGAAAGAACTCGTGAATAAGGGATTGTAATGAAAGAACCTACCCGGGCTATTAATAAAGTCCTATGCTTTAACAGGAGACTTCATCCATAAACTTAAATCGCCGAAGGTTCTTTCAAAACGATTCCTAATTCACTCAGACAGCTTCCAGGCAAAAATTTAATTATACCTGAAGCTTTTAGAAACCGATTTGTGTCAAAGGCCTAAACTATTATCATAAAATATGGATGAATGTATTTATTACAGGCACTAGTGTAATGTCAAGAAAGCGAAGCGGTGTTTTAAGCTAATAAATTTATTGTTTAATAATAAACACAGAATTTCAAATGGTTACAATAGATAGCACTGCCTTCCCTAATAAAGATTGCAAAAGATAAATCTATTTGTTATGCGATAATATCTTACTCAAATTTCGCATTCAATATCGATAAAAAGTTTTTTTGAAACAACGATCAATGGAGGAACCCATGAAAAAAATACCGCCTGAAACGGCGTTTTCTTTTGATGATGTCTTATTGCTTCCGGGCTATTCGGATGTTTTGCCGCGAGATGTTGACACCCGATCTCCTTTAACAAAACATATTACATTGAACATTCCTCTTGTTAGTGCGGCTATGGATACGGTAACTGAATCAAGAACTTCCATTAGCATGGCCCGCGAAGGCGGAATCGGTTTTATCCATCGCAATTTGAGTATTCAGAGTCAATCGGTTGAGGTTGACAAGGTTAAAAAATCTGAAAGCGGTATGATTGTTGATCCGGTAACCATTCATCCGGACCAGCTCGTCCATGAAGTGTTGCACCTGATGAACAAGTATCGCATTTCAGGGGTTCCGGTGACCAAAGGAGACAAACTGGTCGGCATTGTGACAAACAGAGACCTGCGATTTGAGGTTAATCTCGATAAAAAGATTTCCGAAGTCATGACCAAGGAAAATCTTGTGACGGTTTCAGAAGGGATTACGCTGGAGGATTCTAAAAGCCTGTTGCATAAACACAGGATCGAAAAGCTGTTGGTGGTTGACAACAAAGACCGTCTGATCGGCATGATAACGATAAAAGATATCGAGAAAGTAAAAAAATATCCAAATGCCTGTAAGGATACGTTGGGAAGACTCAGGGTAGGGGCTGCCGTAGGAGTGGGGCCGGATATGGAAGAACGCGCAGAGGCACTTTTGCGAGTAGGTGCTGATGTTATTCTGATCGATACCTCCCATGGACATACTAAAAATGTGATTGAGGCTGTCAAAATATTAAAAAGCAATTTCAATGATATCGAACTGATTGCAGGGAATGTGGGTACGGCGGAGGGGGCCGAAGCGCTGGTTAAAGCTGGTGTGGACGGCGTCAAAATCGGAATCGGACCCGGATCGATTTGCACGACTCGGATTGTAGCAGGTGTCGGCGTTCCGCAGGTCACTGCGATTATGAACTGCACAGAGGTATCCAAGAAAACAGGCATACCTTTGATTGCAGACGGTGGCATAAAATTTTCAGGGGATGTAACAAAAGCACTTGGTGCAGGCGCCCACGTGGTGATGATCGGAGGGCTTTTAGCCGGAACTGAAGAGAGTCCGGGTGAGCTTGTTATTTATCAAGGCCGCAGTTATAAATCCTATCGGGGCATGGGATCCATAGAAGCCATGCAAAAAGGAAGCAAAGACAGATATTACCAGGATGAAGATCTCCAAGGCGACAAAATGGTTCCGGAAGGTATCGTCGGCCGGGTGCCTTACAGAGGAAAACTGGCAGACAATATTTTTCAGCTCATCGGCGGATTAAAGGCGGGTATGGGATATGTGGGATGTCGTACTCTGGATGAACTCAGAGAAAAGGCTCGCTTTATACAGATAAGCGCAGCAGGGATGCGTGAAAGCCATGTTCATGATGTGATCATAACCAAGGAAGCGCCTAACTATCGCCTTGACTGACCCGAATATTTTATGAAAATTTTCATCCTACGGGCGTATGCGAGGCGCTCATTTGCCGCGTTATCAAGGGCTTGCAGTAGTTTACTACGGCTGCGCCCTTGAGTGCCTTGCAAATGAACGCCTCGCATACGTAAAATATTCGGGATAGGGTTTATTGTAGCTTCGACAATTGATTGCCTCATGTGTAATTAATATTAGTTTATTCCAATTACCTAAACAGTTACGGGTTCAACTTATTCGTAACAAAACTTACTCATAAAATGACTCAAGCATTACCCCACTTTGCTCATCTTCATGTCCATACCCAGTACAGTCTTTTAGATGGCGCTATCCGGATCGATCGCTTGTTAAAGCGTGTTGCCGATTTTGACATGGACACTGTGGCGATTACCGATCACGGTACCATGTTCGGAGCGTTCGAGTTCTATGAAAAAGCCAAAAAAGCCGGAATAAAACCGATTATCGGTTGTGAATGTTATATCGCGCCCAGACGTCATACCGACAAAACCTTCCTTGATAAAGGTGGACTTTCACATATCATCCTTCTGGCGGAAAATCAGGAAGGATATCGAAATCTATGCAAACTCGCGACCATTGCCCAGCTTCATGGATTTTATTACAAACCCCGCATCGATAAAGAACTTCTAAAACATCACAGTAAAGGACTTATCGGCCTGTCGGCATGTCTTCACGGAGAAGTACCAATGCTGATTCAGGAAGGTCGAATGGATAAAGCTGACAAAGCGGCGCGTGATTACCTTAATATTTTTGGTGAAGGGAATTTTTTTCTGGAAGTTCAAAACAACGGTATCGATATTCAGGAGTCTGTAAACCAGGCACTTTTGGATATGAGTCAAAGACTTTCCATTGGACTGGTTGCTTCGAACGATTGTCATTATCTCGACAAAGAAGATGTCCGTGCCCACGACGTTTTGTTATGCGTTCAGACCGGAAAGACGGTTCATGAAACGGATCGGCTCAAATTCAGAACCGATCAACTCTATTTAAAATCAAAAACAGAGATGTATGACGCGTTTAAGGATTATCCGGGGGCACTTGAGAACGCAGTGGATATCGCCAGGCGCTGCAACCTGGAATTCGACGTTAAATCCTACCATTTTCCGAAATTTGATGTTTCATCAGACCATGATGTAGACGAGGTTTTTGAACAAAAGGTCATGGATGGATTTAACGCCGTCATGGAAAGCGTAAAAAATAAAAATCCAAATGCCGATGAGGGGCTCTATAAGGATCGAATTGAAACTGAAATCGATGTCATTAAAAGCATGGGCTTTTGTGGCTATTTTTTAATTGTGGCCGATTTTATTCGCTATGCCAAGACCAACGGCATTCCTGTCGGGCCTGGTAGAGGGTCGGCTGCCGGAAGCCTGGTGGCATATTCTCTTGGAATTACCGATCTGGACCCCATTGAGCATGGTCTTATTTTTGAACGCTTTCTCAATCCTGCCCGTAAAAGCATGCCGGACATTGATGTCGACTTTTGTATCAACGGCAGAGAGGATGTCTTTAAATATGTGGTTGAAAAGTACGGGGGGGGGGATTATGTCGCCCAGATCATCACCTTCGGAAAACTGAAAACCAGGGCCGTCATTCGTGATGTCGGTCGTGCTTTGGATATACCTCTTAGTGAAGTGGATGCCATTGCCAAAATGGTGCCGGATGTGTTGAACATCGGTCTTGATGATGCTCTCGAACAGGAACCCCGGCTCAAGGAACTGGCAAAGAAGAATCCCGAAGTTGCCGATCTGATCAGTGTTTGCCGCGTATTGGAAGGACTTCCAAGACATGCTTCGACCCATGCTGCGGGCGTTGTTATTGCAGATAAGCCGCTGGTGGATTATATGCCCCTTTATAAGGGTAAAAAAGGTGAGGTTGTCTCCCAGTTCGACATGAAATGCGTTGAAAAGATCGGCCTTGTCAAGTTTGATTTTCTGGGTCTTCGTAATTTAACCGTGATTGCAAACACCCTGAGCCTTATTGAAGCCCAGGGAGGCATCCCTCCGGATCTTTCTAACCTCGATTTTAACGACGCCGACACCTATGGCCTGCTTGCTTCCGGTGAAACAACGGGAGTATTTCAGCTGGAAAGTTCAGGCATGAAAGATTTGCTGGTGAGACTAAAACCGGAAACCTTTGATGATATCATTGCTCTGGTCGCGTTATACCGGCCCGGCCCCTTAGACAGCGGCATGGTGGATGATTTTGTTGAAAGAAAGCACGGGAAGAAAACCGTGGAATACATTGTTCCTCAGCTTGAACCGATTTTGAAAGAGACATACGGGGTGATCGTTTATCAGGAACAGGTGATGAAAATTGCCGGTGACCTGGCCAATTACTCCATGGCCGAGGCCGATGATCTGAGAAAGGCCATGGGCAAGAAAATTCCTGAGATTATGGCCATGCATCGGGAACGGTTTATGCAAGGAACGTCGGACAACGGCATTCCATCCGACAAGGCCGGGAAGATATTTTATCTCATGGAAAAGTTCGGGGGGTATGGTTTCAATAAATCCCATAGTGCGGCATATGCGTTAATCGCATATCAGACTGCTTTTTTAAAAGCGCACTTTCCGGTAGAGTTTATGGCCTCATTGCTGACCAGTGAGATGCAATCGACAGACGGTGTTGTCAAATATATTGCTGAATGTCGCAGCCACGGTATTGAAGTATTGCCTCCGGACATCAATGAAAGCGGGAAAGAATTTACCGTCGCCGGTTCGAAAATAAGGTTCGGACTGGTGGCCGTAAAAAATGTTGGTGGAAATGCCATTGAATCTATTATTGAGGCCCGGAATAGTGGAAAGTTCTTATCTTTGTTTGATTTCTGTGAGCGGGTCGATCTCAAAAAAGTAAACAAACGTGTTGTTGAAAGCCTTATTAAATGTGGCGCATTTGATGCTACGGGAAATTATCGTTCACAAATGAGTGCATCGTTAGAGGACTGCATCGATTACGGACAACGCGTTCAGAGGGAGAGGATGGATCCTCAAATGGGGCTGTTCAATCTAACCGGAGAAGAAAAAGCCATTAACCTGCCGTCCATGCCAGACATCGATGAGTGGGATGAAAAAGAGCTTTTGACCCTTGAAAAAGAATCGCTCGGGTTCTATATCACCGGGCATCCATTGAGCAGATATGAAAAGGTTCTGGACAAGTTCACCAACACGAACTCGTTGACACTCAAAGAACAAAATGACGGTGATGCCATTAGAATCGGAGGAGTGGTCACAAACACCAAAATTATAAAGACCAAAAGGGGCGATTTAATGGCCTTTGTGGCGATTCAGGATCTGCACGGCGCGGTTGAAATCATCATCTTCTCGTCGCTTTATTCAAAAGTTTATGATCTTTTAACAGATGACAGCGCCATCCTGGTTCAAGGACACCTTCAAAAGGAAGAAAATTCAGTAAAACTGTTGGCGGATACCGTCATACCCATGAATAAAGCCGAGGAGACCTGGACCACAAGCATCCATTTTAAACTTGATATCTCCCGTACTGATAAAGCGTTACTTGAAAAGCTGAATACCGTACTCAAAAGACATCCGGGTTCCTGCAAAGCTTACATTCACTTGCTGAATTCTGAGAAAACAGAAACGATTATCGCGCTTTCCGACACCATAAAATTAAACGCCGGTTTGTCACTCATTCGCGAGGTCAATCGGCTTGTGGGATACAATGTCGCTGAAACGGTTTGTCGTCCGGTTGAGCCCTCTTCGACATTCAATGGGTATAATGGAAAGAGGCGGAGAAAAAGATGACCTAAATTGAGCGATTACCGATTTTACCGGATCTGCTGCGTTATGAAATATTAGCAGTTGCAGACTACAGCTGCATGTTTCAATGCTTTGCATCTCGGGCAGAATGGACAATCGCTCAATTTAGGTTCGAGTATATTCGAACAGCGATCTGATTTTAAAATTAAATTATAAAGAGGATAGTTGATCCCAATGAAAGTGCCTTTGCTCGATTTAAAAGAACAGTATAAAACCATAAAAAGAGAAATCCTGGAAACTGCTGAAGAACTTTTCGAAAGTCAATATTTTATCTTAGGGCCCAAGGTGGCGTCTTTGGAAAAAGAGATTGCCGATTATTGTGCTTCAAAGCATGCCGTGGGTGTCTCGTCCGGGACAGATGCCCTTTTGATCTCATTGATGGCGGCGGATGTCGGGTATAATGACACGGTGATTACCACGCCGTATACTTTTTTTGCCACCGCCGGAAGTATCGCCCGAACCGGTGCCCGCCCGGTTTTTGTCGATATTGATCCCAAGACATATAACATATCTCTAGAGTGCCTTGAAAGCGCCATCGATTCCATGACCCGAACCCAACGTGAGAGGCTCAAGGCGGTCATCCCCGTTCATCTGTACGGACAGTGTGCCGATATGGCGCCGATCCAGAAGATATGTGAAAAGTACAACCTTGTTGTTATTGAAGATGCGGCCCAGGCCATCGGGTCGGAATACAGAGGACAGCGGGCAGGGTCCATGGGGAATTTCGGTTGCTTTTCATTTTTTCCTTCAAAGAACCTGGGCGCATTTGGAGACGGTGGCATCGTCACCACAAATTCAGACGATTTTTATGACAAACTATGTACGCTTCGGGCCCATGGTTCTCATCCCAAGTATTATCATAAAATCATTGGTGGAAACTTCAGGTTGGATGCATTTCAGGCGGCCGTGGTTTCCATAAAGCTGAAATATCTTGACCAATGGACAATGGCGCGTCAGGAAAACGCCCAAAATTACCGAATGCTTTTTAAAGATGCAGATTTAGAAGATGTGATTCAGCTTCCCTTTGAAAAAGAAGACCGCCACATCTACAATCAGTTTGTGATCCGTGTAAAGGAGAAAAGAGATGACCTTCGCGGGTTTTTAAATGATGCGGGAATAGGGACGGAAGTATATTATCCGGTTCCCATGCATCTCCAGGAGTGCTTTTCTGATTTGGGTTACATAAAAGGGGATTTTCCCGAAGCCGAACATGCAGCCTTGCATACGCTGGCCCTGCCCATATATCCTGAGCTTTCAGATGATCAGATGGCATATGTAGTGGACAAGATAAAAGCGTTCTATCTGAAGAAAAACTAAAATTCCTTACCTGTAATGTCTCCTACCTGCCGTGCATAAGTCAGACATATCCCAGGTTTTTGAGATGGATGATATTTTCACCTGAATGAATGGTATCACAGATTAAACTTTGTCAGATATCAAGTATAGATTGCATTGTCACAAGTTATTTTGGAATCAATGTTCGCTTTTATAGACAAAACGCAGCACTCAAAAAGAATTGTGGCCTGGTGGTCATAAAAACGACTTGCTTGCAAAATTCAGGTTATATTTTTCTTAAATTGACTCCGCCCCATAAAAATACGAAGTGAAATTGGCTTTAGTAGGTTTTGGAAAGTGCCATCTGCATATCTTTTTGATTCGTCCTACATCTCCGATAAAGAGCA
>JASFGF010000027.1:0-14237 GCA_050123915.1 Desulfobacterales bacterium
TGGATTTGTCCAGGCGAATGGGCGACGTTTGAGTTAAGCCGTATTCCATCAACTTTGCCTGGATCATTTTATCGATAATCGGCAGGGTAATGGTATGATTTTCCATGTTGGCGATCTCTTGTCTCAAAAATCGGCTGATGCTCATGGCCTGATCGGATTCAATCAGGTTGTCTTTGGCAAGGATATCCGAAAATAATTGATCGTCCCATTTGTAGGTGGTTAGATCGAAATGCCCCTCATCCGTAATTAGAATTTTACCCTTTGAGCCCATCGCCATTCTCCTGTATAATAATGATCATCGGTTGTTAAATAGATCTCCATAAATAACACGAGTGTTAGATTATAACAAGTTTCGATACAGCCATTAAAGATCTATTTACTAAGGATACGTTAAATTTTATCTTGCAAGAAGCGGAACCTCATCCTGTTGGAATGAGGCTGCTATGGATCATGCCATTTAAAGAGAAGATTCTGTATAGAAAAACAAAAACAAACCTGTTAAAGCGCATAAAATTCTGTGAACAGGTCTGTTAAAAACTTCTGAATTACATCTTGCACACTATATGTAGTATGTCAAGATAAAAAAAGCCCAATATCTGCACATTATTCAAGCAGAGCTGTCTAAGGTGCTGATAGCTTTAAAAAGTGCGATTTGAAAATTATTACCGGTAAAATAAAAATGTTGATTAACATCATTTTATGGGCACTGTTATGCTACTTGGTTTATTGTGGCTTTCTTTTTCTAATACAGCGACAGATCCTTTTTCCCCGCTATCTTATCGACACGCCATCTAAAAGTGAAGATCCCCCTTTCATGGAAAAAATATGGATAACAACAAGTTTCGGTAAAACCGAAGCCTGGTTTTTACCTCCGGATTCGATGAATAAAAAAGAGCCGTTACCGGCGGTCATTTTTGCGCATGGAAACGGAGAACTCATTGATTTCTGGCCGGATGAACTCAAAAGGTTTCATCATTACGGCATCGGGGTGATGCTTTTGGAATATCCGGGTTATGGGCGTTCTGACGGAACGCCTTCTCAAAAAAGTATCACAGAAACATTTAACAATGCTTACGACATTCTCATTGAACGTAAAGATGTGGATCCGGCCAAGATTATTTTGTTCGGGCGTTCCTTAGGTGGTGGTGCGATGTGCACACTTGCCGCCGTGCGACCCTCTGCAGCCCTCATACTCATGTCGGCGTTTACCAGTGCACGCTCATTCGCAAAAAAATATTTTGCTCCCGGCTTTCTTGTCCGGGACCCGTTTGATAATCTTGCTGTTTTGCGAAACTATTCCAAACCGGTTATAGTGTTCCATGGCAAGTTCGATGAGGTCATTCCCTATTCCCATGGCATGGCGCTTTACAAGTCGGCACCTCATGCGACAATGATCACCTATGAAAGCGGCCACAACGATTGCCCGCCAAATTGGGAGATGTTCTGGAAAGACATCGAGGTATTCCTGCACAATTCCGGAATCATTACAAGCATTGAATAGGTTAAATCCTATATAGTGTCCATCCATAAATTAGGATTTTTGTTCAATATCAAGGCATTCGAAAAAATAACCACAGGCATATAGTTGATATTCCGAGGATTATTTTTTGAGTATAACCCCAGAGAAATAGGCTCCGCATTTCACAGGGCAGGCGCAGAGACTTGTCCGCCACACCGCCAGCGGCATCTTCGACCGGCGGATTGGGTAAAAAGACCATTTATGGGTGGACACTATCTGGCAACCATGGCCCGCATCATGTCACCGGCATTTTCAGCATGATCTGCAATGGAGCCGATGATTTCAGCCAGTCTGACCATATGAAAAACAGTGACGGCATCAATATCCATATTCAGCACTTTTTGTTTCACCATGTCTTCGGCTTTGTCGGCTTCATGTTCTTGCCGCCGTAACGTACGGATAATATTTTTGATGATCACCCGCTGATCTTCGGAGTAATTTTTAAAGTATTTTCTGGCTTCGGCAACCATCTTACTGAGCTCTTCAATGGGGTTGATGACGGCATCCGCCAGAATAAGAAACTCTTTTTCAAGTTCGGCGGGAATCCCCGGTTCATTTCTGAAAGAAATCCAGTCAAGGGCATCTTCTACAGCATCGATCACCTGGTCCTGTTCCCGCAAATATCTGAACAGCAGAAAATTATAGACCGGCATCAAGGTCCCTTTAGGCAGATGGCCGCGGATGCGGCGCTTGATGACATCGGCTTCGGTTTCCAGCTGAATCACTTCCTGCCTGAATTCTTCAAATGTCTTGCATTTGTTTGCAAGATGACATTCGATGGCCTGCTGAAATGCCCAGCCACATTCTTTAACCTTTTCAGCATGTTCCTGGAGGCCTTCAAAGGGTGATGTCATGAACATTGAAAAAAATGGAATGCGCATTGCCGGCTCCTTTTAAAAGATGAGTTGAAGTATTTTAAAAATGATCATACTGGTCAACGCCGCCGCAGGTACCGTTAACACCCAGTATACCATAATTTTAAACACAATACCAAAATTAACAGCTTCCATTCCACGGGCCAGGCCGACCCCCAGCACACCGCCCACTGCGGCATGGGTGGTCGATACCGGCAAACCCATTTTTGAGGCCACCAGGACCGTTGTAGCCGCTGCAAATTCTACCGAAAAACCCCGGGTATTGCTGAGGGTGGTAATCTTTTCTCCCATGGTTTCCATAACGCGATGACCGGCCATGGCAATACCGCAGGCAATCCCGATACCGCCGAAAAACAAAAGAAAAACAGGCACCGGCACTTTAGCACCCACATTGCCGGTTTTAACCAGAAAATAAATCACCGCCAGAGGACCGATGGCATTGGCCACGTCATTGGCCCCCTGAGCCAGGGCAACATAACAGGCGGTTCCCACCTGAATTTTCTTAAAGACCGCCTCTGCGCCTGATTCTCTGTCTTTTAGATATCGCTTTAGTAAAGCCGTTGACGCAAATCCAAGCGAAACCGACAACAACACAGCAATTATTACTGCGGCTAAAGGACCCAAGTCCATCCTTTTCCCAAAAGGCGTCTTAAACAGAAATGATAATACGACAACAAAAAGCGTCATCCCAATAAAAAAGGGAGACAATTTCAATGCCTGTATAAAGTTATCCTTTTTGGAGAGGATCGATCGAACAATAATTTTAAAAATGATAAAAGAGATAACAATACTGAAAAAAGGTGAAATGATCCAGCTGAGAACAACAGCAAGAAGCTTTCCCCAATTAATGACGGCAAACCCGCCTGCCATGATTCCAAAACCGATCATTGCGCCCACGATAGAATGGGTTGTGGATACCGGCAATGATTTCCAGGTGGCAAAACTGACCCAAAGGGCTGCGGCAAGAAGGGCTGAAAGGGCACCGATAAGCGCCACATGAGGATCGGTCATTATTTCCGTTGACACAATCCCTTTCCGGATGGTGTTGGTCACATGGGAGCCGATGAAAACCGCGCCGAGAATATTTAATATTCCGGCAAGAAATATGGCCTGGCGTATGGTAATTGCCTTGGCACCTACAGACGAGGCCATGGAATTGGCCACGTCATTGGCACCAATGTTCCATGCCATGTAAAAACCGAAAATATAACCCAAAATAAGAATGATAGAGGGTTGAGTCATTATAATTAAACTGGTATTTTTATAACGTTATGTTGTTATGACAAATAAAGCCTGCTTTAAATTCGGAGAAATAACGATGTTATGCGGGCACATATCATGCTGCAAAATTGGAATCAATCAAAAATATGACGGTTGGGTGGAACCTGTGTTCGAAACGCTCAGTTTAGGTAAAATATCGTCGGGAATGTTGTCTATAAAACGGCAGGGCCGGTTTAAAACCATTTGTGACATTCGGTCATAAATTTGGGCCGGATATGTAAAAAAGAGGTTTTCCTTAGCCCTTGTTGCCGCAACATAGATCAGTCTCAACTCTTCTTCAAGCTCTGTTTCATCGTGAAGCGCATGTATGGACGGGAACCGGCCGTCAAGGGCCCATATGATAAAAACCGTGTGCCATTCAAGACCTTTGGCGGAATGTACGGTTGACAGAATGAGCCGGTCATCAGTCGGGTCATCACTTGATAACGTGTCATTTAAACTCGTATTCGGAGGTTCGAGGGCCATGTCGGTCAAAAACGGTTCAAGATCAGGATACCGCTCCATAATGGTGACCAGATGTTCAAGATCTCTTGTTCGCTTTGGATGATCATCGTATTTCTTTCTTAATATGGGCAGGTAATATTTAACAACGGCTTCACCCATTTGGGCAACCGTCATGGGTCTGGAATCAATGTCGAAAAAGAGGCGTTTGAGCGTATCCAAACATCTGGATCGGCTGCCTTTAAATTTGGTTTTAACAAATCCTGTATATCCGGATTTTTCAGTCAAAACCGTTTCATAAATGTCCAGTGCGGTTTTGGGACCGATATTGTCCAAAAGGAGGAGGATTCTATACCAGCTTATCCTGTCATTTGGATTGAAAAGGACTTTGAGATGGGCCAGAACATCCTTAATATGTGCAGATTCAACAAATTTAAATCCCCCCACTTTAACAAAGGAAATCCCTTCTCTGGCAAGTTCAATTTCAAGATCAAAAGAATGAAAACTTGCCCGAAAAAGCACTGCAATCTGACTCAAAGGCACACCGCTGCCATGAAGTTTTTGTATCTTTTCTGCCACAAATCGCGACTGGCTGTTTTCATTTTGTGCCTTTATCAGCAGCGGCAACGCCCCTCCGGGTTTTTGCGTAAAAAGATTTTTTGAATATTTCCGTGTTGCCCGCTCGATAATCACATTGGTAAGCTTTAAAATAGGTTCAACACTGCGATAGTTTTCTTCCAGCTGAATGGTTCTGGTTTTTGGAAATATTTCAGGAAATCGCATGATATTTTCAAAATTCGCGCCCCGGAACGCATAAATGCTTTGCGAATCATCACCCACCACCATAACATTTTCATGGGTACCGGCGAGAAGATAAACAATTTGTGCCTGAATCTTATTGGTATCCTGGTATTCATCAACCATTAAATATTGGTAAGTTTTGCAGATGGTGTCGTGAACATCGGTGTGTTTTTTTAAAAGCATTTCCAAATATATCAAAAGATCATCATAATCCATAAAATTATGCTCGGCTTTTTGTCTTTGATACACCTTCGACATTTCATGGATTGCTTCCAGATGACGTATAAATTGCGGATAGTCGTTTAGAACGATATCTTCGACAGACATATTCTTGTTGACAGCCCGGCTAAAGATATTGGCCAGTGTCTGCTTTCTCGGAAGGGAACCGGACTTTGATGTGCCTGTCATTTCTTTTCTTATCATGCTGATAAGATCTTCGGAATCCACTCGATCAATGATTGAAAACCCGTTCTCAAATCCGATTTTGGAAGCATATTTTCGTAAAATAGCATAAGCGAATGAATGAAATGTTCCACCGGCAACACGTCTACATCTGTCATCGAGGAGTTGTGTCGCTCTTTTCAACATTTCCTGGGCAGCTTTACGCGTAAAGGTCAGTAGAAGTATTGAGCCCGGTAAAATACCTTCTTCTACCAGACGTGCGACCCGGTAGGTAAGTGTTCTTGTCTTCCCGCTTCCGGCACCTGCGATGACAAGCAGAGGTCCTCGCGTAAAGTTGACGGCTTCTAATTGAGAAGGGTTAAGTTCTTTTTTATATAGGATTCGGTGATTCATTTTGTAAAATAATCTGAAGCATTGATCAAGAAGTGTTATCTTCCAAAAGATAAGTATACTTGTCAACAGTTGAATTGATTTTATATTATTTAACAGATTTTGTTGACTTTTAATAAAAATATATATAGTAATTCTAAAAGTATTTGCAACTTTAGTGAAACCACATCAACCAAGGAGGAAAATCAAATGAAGAAGATAAAGGCTCAATTAAAGACATTATCCAATTCCCTGGCCGCACTCTCCAAAAAAGTAGAGAAGATCACCGATCAGGTTGATAAGCTTAAGGCTCCCAAAAAAGCTGTGCCTGCCAAGAAGACGGTTGCAAAGAAAAAAGTCGCTAAAAAGAAAGTCGCTAAAAAGAAAGTTGCTAAAAAGGCCGCAGCAAAGAAAGCAGCGCCTGCCAAACAGGTAACCATGCTGGACGCTGTATTTGATGTCATCAAACGAACCAAAAAAGGGGTAACTGTTTCACAGTTAAGAGAAAAAACCAAACTGAATTCCAGACAGCTCAGCAATGCGCTTTATAAGCTCACAAAAAAAGGTGCGATACAAACAAAGTCCCGTGGTCTTTATGTGAAAAAATAACTTTTTAAAGAACCACTTGATGGGCAGTAAATATGACGTCGGTTTACAGGCTGTCTAAACGCCACGAACAAAGTCTCCTGTGTGCCCGATGAAAAGGATCCGGCAAACGGGAGACTTTGTATATTCTTTGTCGATTCAGCGCTACTTTTCAGCATCAACTTAGAAAAATTCCCTTCCGGTATTGTCATTTTAAAGATCTGTTTTATATTTCCTGATACAATCGTATGGTCGAATTCATCCCGAGCTGTCCCGGAAGACAGGATCTTCGACAAGCAGTGAAGAATTCAAATCTAAATTACATTTGCTGGAGTATTACCATGTTAAAAAAGCGTGTTGACGTTTTTCCGACAAAGTTTTCATTCTGTCTTTTTATTGTTGCTGTTCTACTGGCCTGTTTTTCTATCAATAAAGGTGTTGCATCATCAAATCCGGCCAAACATCTTTCCAAAGTAAATCAAGCTGTTGAAAATCATAGTTCTTCAAATCTATGGGTCTATAAAAACAAGAATCTTCATCCTGATCCGGCCCTTGTGTTTAAAAAACTGCCCAATGGTTTTGCATATATATTATTGAAAAATCAACATCCGAAAAACCGGGTGAGTATGCATCTTTATGTTCAGGCGGGTTCAATGAACGAGTCTGACGGTCAACAGGGGTTGGCGCATTTTTTAGAGCATATGTTGTTTAACGGCTCAACACATTTCAAACCTGCGGAACTGGTAAAATTTTTTCAAAGCATCGGAATGCAGTTTGGACCGGACGCAAATGCTCACACCGGGTTTAATGAAACGGTCTATGACATTCTTCTACCTGAAGGCAACAAGGAAAACCTGGCAAAGGGTCTGGTTGTTATGAAAGATTTTGCTGAAGGCGCCCTTCTGCTGCCATCTGAAATCGAAAGAGAACGACGCGTTGTTCTGGCTGAAAAACGGACCCGGGATTCAGCCTCCTATCGAACATATGTTAAAACGCTCAAATTTGAATTCCCGGATAGCAGAATATCAAAAAGACTTCCTATCGGCCGGGAAGAAATTCTCAAAAAGGCTGAACAGGAACAATTTAAGGCGTTTTATGACACCTGGTATCGACCGGATAACATGATTCTTGTTTTGGTTGGAGATTTTGACACAGAATTGGCGGGAATGCTGATAGAAGATACATTTTCTGCAACAACCCCCCGTGCCCCTCCCGGAAAAATTCCTGACATCGGGAATATAACACATCATGGTATAAAATCTTTCTACCACTTTGAAAAAGAATCAGGAAATACAACGGTAAGCATTGAAATCTTAAAAAAGATTTTATCCATGCCCGATTCCTACGATATTCGAAAAGAACAATTGATTGAGAATATTGCCAACCGAATGGTAAAATATCGACTCGACACACTCATACAAAAACCCGAAACCCCTTTCACATCAGCATCCATAAACTCTGGAATTTTTCTGCGTCAGGTTAAATACGCAGATATCACAGCAGATTGCAATCCGGAAAACTGGGAGAAGTCACTTTCACTCATCGAGCAAACCTTAAGGCAGGCATTGATATTCGGTTTTACACCATCGGAACTGGCGCGGGTGAAAAAGGATCTTCTTTCCGAGTTAGATAATGCGGTTAAAAAAGCCTCTACGCGCGATAGCAGAAAGCTGGCGCGCGAGATCATTTGGAGCCTGAACTCGGACCGAGTATTCATGTCACCACAACAGGAAAAAGAATTGTATACGCCGATAATCAACACCGTGACATTAAAAAATGTACACGATGCTTTCAAAGATATTTGGGCCCCAGAACACCGGCTTCTGATTGTCACCGGCAACGCAAAACTTACGGACAAAAATCCCGAAGCGAAAATATTGAACACCTACCATAATAGTGTGCAAACCGCTGTATCAAGACCGTCTGAGGAGAAATCTGTTGTCTTTCCATATCTTCTCGAACCTAAAAGAGAGGGTCATATTGCACGGACCCAAAAGATTCCTGATCTTGAAATTATCCAGGTGGATTTTAGAAACAATGTCCGCCTGAACCTCAAAAAAACCGACTTCAAGGCCAATCAGGTATTGATCAACCTTGCCTTTGGACAAGGCAGGTCCTGTGAACCTTTAAACAAACCGGGGCTGGCCTTTTTAACCGAAAACGTCATTAATGAAAGCGGTCTCGGCACCCTCACAAAAGACGAACTTAAATGGGCCATGGCCGGCAAAAACACCTACGCCGATTTTAGTATTGACGAAAATCGTTTTTTATTCAAAGGAGAGACCGTTTCCAATGAAGTTCCTCTTCTGTTTCAACTTCTTTACGCCCATATTATAGATCCCGGCTTTAGAAAAGATGCTTATGAACTCTCTTTAGAACGATACCGGCAAAAATACATGGCACTTTCCAGATCAATCGACGGAGCAATGGCACTTTCCGGCAGTCGTTTTCTTGCCGGAGGAGACCATCGATTCGGCCTTCCCGATGATGAAACTTTCAAGAAATTGACCCTTGAGGATATTAAATCATGGATCAGCCCATTCATTGGAAATAATGACATTGAAATCTCAGTTGTCGGCGATGTCGATATCGATTCAATCATCCGGTTAGCTGCCCGCTATTTTGGAAGCCTCACGTTGCATCCCACTGTCACCACACAAAAAGAATTAATGCTTCCCGTTTTTCCCGTTGGTCAATCTCAGACCCTGTCTGTTCCGACGAAAATTTCAAAAGGACTCATCGTTGTTGCTTATCCAACGGCAGATATTTGGAATATCAACCGGACGCGTCGTTTGTCTGTTTTGTCAGATATTATCTCAGACAGGCTTCGTGAACAGATACGAGAAAAACTTGGATCCGCATATTCCGCTTTTGCGTTTAACAGGCCGAGCAGAGCCTACCCTGGATACGGCGTTCTTCAGGCGATGGCCTACATCGATCCTAACGAATCGGAGATGGTCATAAAAGAGGTAAAGAAAATCGTATCAAATCTTGTAAACAATGGTGTCACCCAAGATGAATTGAAACGGGCCAAAGAACCCACATTGACCAGCATAAAAGACATGTATCGAAAAAACAGTTACTGGCTCGATACGGTTCTTACAGGTTCCAAAATATATCCTCAAAAGGTAGACTGGAGCCGCACGATACTGAAGGATTATGCGTCTATTACAAAGGAAGGGGTGTCAAATATCGCAAAAACATATCTGAAGAACGATAAGGCTGCAGCAATCATTATAAAGCCGCAATAGGAAGCAAATTTTCCCCTGATTGAGCAATTAGGGTGTTGCTCAGTGTTACAAACTCTTCCACGGTCAGCGTCTCAGCGCGACGAACAGGATCGATCCCCGACGTCTCAAGTATCCTTTTTGCAGTATTCGGGTCAATATTGAGTTCACTTGCCGCCAGTGCATTCTTTAAGGTTTTTCGTCTGTTCCCGAAACCCGCTTTTATCACTTTAAATAGAAATGCCTCATCAGCAGCCTCATGGTCGATGTCCCTTTTAAATATCAATTCCAGGATTTCAGAGTCGACTTTTGGTTTTGGGAAAAAAAGAGAGGCTTTTGCATCGACCAGTTTCTTGATATTAGAACAATAACGCAACATGACGGTAAGCCGCCCGTAATCCTTGCATCCGGTCTCTGCCGTGATGCGCTGCGCCAGCTCTTTTTGAAACATGAGAACGGCCCGACGTATACCCTTTCTTGATCGAATCAGCTGAACGAGAATCTGAGAAGAAATATTATAAGGAAGATTGCCCATGACCACTATTTTCCCGCCCATGTCTTCGACCAGCGCATTTATATCGACGGACAATATGTCTTTTTCAATAATAATAATATTTGTAAGACCGCTGACGAGAATCTCCCTATTTAAAATAGGGATGATTTGGCGGTCTTTTTCAATCGCAAAAACCTTCTTGGCTCTGCGAGCCAGAGGAATGGTCAGCGCACCCAACCCTGCACCGATTTCAAGAATAATATCTTCGGGTAATATTCCGGCACGTTTTACGATCATCTCTGTAAAACCCGGATCGACGATAAAATTCTGTCCCAGTTGTTTCTTGGGGTGAAGTCTTTGTGCTGCAAGCAGTATTCTGGGTGACGTCATTGTGTGACTCTGATATCTCAATTGAGCGAAATTTGTTTGCGTTCATTTGAGATAATAATGGACCAAATTCTATCCTAACGTTGCAAATGAATAATAAGGTTATTATCAACACTTGGCGTGTTATTTATGCAACGATAGGGCCTATTCTTTTAACGCTTTGCGTAATCGTACGGTCGTAATAATTTTGCGGGTGATAAAATAGGACGCAATGCCGGGCAAAATTCCAAGTATAACACCACCCGCAATCATGGCAATTGTAACATCCATTCCCAGATCTAAAAGTTCCAGGACCGACTCGTATTTGACATCAAACGGTGCCGGATTTCCAAGAAGATACATTCCCGCTTTATAACTTCCCCAATAGAAAACCGGAGCGGTGACGGGGTTGCAAAACCAAACCCCCAGAGCCGCAGCGACTTTGCTTCCTCGAAGAATAAAGGCCAGGGCAACAGCGAGAACCGTATGAAACGGCATGGTCGGCGTGATGCTGATAAACACACCGATGGCCATACCCATGGCGACATAATGAGGATCTCCCTTGAGATTCTTAACACGATCGACAAATTCGCGAAGGTTATACTTACTTAATCGTCCCGGGGATGTTTTGATATTTGAATCCTGTCTGGCTTCTTTCATGGTTTTAACGTTTATGAGAAATTCGAAACGGTATAGGGTTATCATGAAAAATTGCGATTTTCAACATTTCAATGGCTCATGGGCATTCCTAAAGCCTTTGCTTGACTTTTTATCTAATTTTTGATGAGGTCATATTAAGCTTTTTCAGGGTAAATTGGCAACATAATCATGGAACCGGTATAAGAAAAGGGGGATCCCATGGCCAGAAAAAAAGGGAAAACGGTAAGCTTTGATGCAATGGTAAAGTTCTTTATGCAGTACTATAATATTCCGACAAAGAAGGATGTTGAAAAACTGGTAGAGAGGATGGACCGGCTTGAAAAGGTGATTAAGGAATCTGACCTATACGGCAAAGGCAGACGCATTTCCACCTCAAAATCCTCAAAAGAAACAACATCAGCGTCAAGGTCTGCTGCGACGTCTTCCAATATGGTATTCGAAGTTATCAAACGCTTCAAAAAAGGCGTCGGCTTTTCCGAAATCCAGGAAAGAACCGGTCTTGGAGAAAAAAAACTTCGAAATATTATTTACCGACTCCACAAAATGAAAAAAATTTCCCGAAAGAGCCGTGGAATCTATGTCGCTTCCTAAAGCAACTTTGATGAATTCGTATAAAATCGAACTCATCATGTTTTATGTTTTAAGTGTTAGGTTTTAGATTGTTGTTTTAGATAGATGCTTAAAACTTAATACTTAAAACGTTCGTAAAAAGAAACACACACCTTTTTACGAAACCATCAAAATTTGCTTTTTACTTTATCATACATTTCCAGGTGATCCTCTTATGAAAACATCTTCTGATAAAAACAACCCTGAACTTCAACAGGCCGCCGGTATTTTAGGCTATTCCATCACAAAAGTTATCGCCCTCAAAGAAATTAATTCCTTTCTTTATCTTCTCGAGCACTCGCATACCGGCACCCGACACGTTCACATCAGCAACAGCGATGAAGAAAACACGTTTAGCGTCGCCTTTAAAACAGTTCCATCGGATTCCACCGGTGTGGCACACATTCTGGAACATACGGTTTTATGTGGTTCCCGCAAATTTCCGGTACACGATCCTTTCTTTTCCATGCTCAAAAGAAGTTTAAATACATTCATGAACGCTTTTACCTCATCCGACTGGACCATGTATCCGTTTTCAACCCAGAATAAGAAAGACTTCTATAATCTTATGGATGTTTATCTGGATTCGGCCTTTTATCCCAATATTGAAGAACTCAGCTTCAAGCAGGAAGGGCATCGCATTGAAATAGAAGGTGATCCAAAAGACATAGAATCGTTGAAGCTTGTTTATAGAGGCGTCGTATACAACGAGATGAAAGGGGCCATGTCATCACCGAACCAGGTGATGGTCCGGTCTATTTTAAATGCCCTTTATCCTGAAACGACATACAGTTATAATTCCGGCGGCGATCCTGCAGTCATACCCCGGTTGACGTACAACCAGCTAAAATCTTTTCACAAGAGGCACTATCATCCCAGCAACGCTTTTTTTTATACTTATGGAAATCTGCCCTTAAAAGATCATCTGAGATTTATCAATGACAAAATCTTAAAGCATTTTAAGCGCATTGACCCGGGGACCGATGTCCCTTCTCAGCCCCGATGGAATCATCCGCAAAAAAAACAATATACCTACCCTTTGGACAAAAATGAAGATCCATCAAAGAAATGTCAGGCTTGTGTGGCATGGCTTACTGCTGATATCAAAGACGCTTTTGAAGTTTTAGTTCTGGCTCTTTTAGAAAAGATTCTCCTCGGAAATCCGGCATCTCCGTTGCGAAAGGCGCTGATCGATTCAAATCTTGGATCATCTCTTAGCGATGGAACCGGATTTGATGCCGATAATAGAGACACCCTGTTTGCCTGTGGGTTGAAGGATGTCACCATATCTGACGCTTCGAAAATCGAAACCATTATTTTCGATGTTTTAAAAGATTTGTCGGAAAAAGGCATCGATAAAAAAATTATTGAATCCGCCATTCATCAAATCGAATTTCATCGAAAGGAGATCACAAACACCCCGTATCCATACGGGATTAAACTACTATTGGCCTTTGGTGGAAGCTGGTTTCACGGCGGCGATCCGGAAAGAATTTTAAGGTTCGACGAGGATTTAAAAAAACTGCGCAATGAAATTGAAAAAGGTCCCTTTTTCGAGAACCGAATCAACACGTATTTTTTGGAAAATCAACATCGCGTGTTTTTAACACTTGTTCCGGATCAAACCATGGAAGAAAAGGAAAGCGAACGCGTCGAAAAAGAACTCGAGCAAATCCTTGCCGACACAACGCCATCTGAACTTGAAAAAATAATAGCAGATACCAACGCATTAAAACAGCTTCAGGAAGGAATCGAAGACGTATCCTGTCTTCCAACTCTAGCGCTCGATGATATTCCCCCTTCGGTTCAACGGGTGGAAGTTTCAGAATCTTATTCCACGATTCCGGCCACGTGTTATTCACAGCCGACCTCCGGGATTTTCTATTTTATGGCAGTTGCCGGAAGTGGCCTGCTGCCCAAAGAACGCATCCCTCTGGTTCCTTTTTTCTGCCACGCGTTCACCAAAATCGGCACGGCCCTTAATGACTATGTCGAGATGGCACGCCGTATGGATGCCCATACCGGCGGCATGAGCCTTTCCTGTCATGCCCGCACCGGCTTTGAAGGTGCGGCTGAATGTCTGCCGTTTATTGCGTTTAATGGAAAATGCCTGGTCCGCAATCAGGACAAAATCTTTGAAATCATTGAAGAATTTTTTTATCATTTTGATTTTTCAGATCTGATTCGATTAAAAAGTCTCTTTCTGGAATATCAGGCAGGCCTGGAATCCATGGTGGTTCAAAACGGCCATCGGCTGGCCATGTCGTTGGCATCGAGAAATTTTTCAATCAGCAGTGCGCTCAATGAAACCTGGAGCGGCATTCATCAACTTAAAACCATAAAAACCATCACCCAAGACCTCTCTGACGACCATCTTAAATCCATTTCCCATGAACTTTATGAAATTGGCAAAACCCTTTTTGTAAAAAATAATCTCAAAATCGCCTTGATCGGTGAAGACCAGGCCCTTTCTTCAGCCTCGCCGGCAATCACATCCATGCAAAAAAAGCTTGAATCAGCGCCTGGACCCATAACATCAACAGATGGATTTACCCCGCCTGACATCAATGTTGCTGATGAAATCCCCAGAGAGGGGTGGAGCACATCTT
>JASFGF010000028.1:0-14203 GCA_050123915.1 Desulfobacterales bacterium
TTCCGATTATTATTCAACCGTCAATCCATTCATGTTTTTAAGAGATCTTTTCGGATTCATGGTGGTGATCGGTATCGTCATCGCGATATTGCGACGATTCATTATGAAAGTGCCGCGGCTTAAAACCAGCGGCATGGATGTCTATGCGATCTTCATTGTGGTGGTGATTATCTTTTCGGGTATTCTTTTGGAAGGCGTTAAAATTACGTCTCATACGGCATTTCAGGGAATGGTGACGGATTACGCCGGTCTCGATGAAGACAGTGACGCCGAAGAAATTGAAGCCCTTGAAAGCTACTGGGTCGAGAATTATGCCGTTGTTTCTCCAAATGTACAAGGTCCATTTGACGAGGATATCCTGGAGCAGGGAATGGATAGTCACGAGGCCAACTGTGCGGAATGTCATTCCCGTCCGGGATGGGCGTTTACGGGTTATGCGGTTGCCAGAACCATAAAACCGATCGCTTTGGCACTCGATGATGTGGATACGGCAAACATCCTGTGGTATATTCATTTTTTAGCATGTTTTATCGGTCTGGCCTACCTTCCTTTTTCCAAGATGTTTCATATCATATCCACTCCGGTGAGTCTGCTGGCCAATGCGGTTATGGAAAAGGAAACATCGAATCCGGCGAATGTTGTCACACGACAGGTCATGGAACTGGATGCCTGTACCCATTGCGGCACCTGCAGCCTGCGGTGCTCCGCCTCTACATCCTTTGATGTTCTGGGTAATGAATATATCCTGCCTTCAGAAAAGATGACGTTTCTCAAAACACTGGCCAAAGGAAAAAAACTCTCCGATGATAAACTTCATGCCATTCAGGAAGGCGTTTACCTTTGTACAAACTGTGATCGGTGCACGGTGGTCTGCCCGTCCGGAATCAATCTAAAGGAACTGTGGTTCAATGTCAGAGAGGATTTGATACAGAGAGAACTGCCGGAACTGCTGACGCTGTCTCCGTTTTCCTTTTATCGCGGGTTGAATCGAAATCATATTGCTGCGGATGAGTATCGCACGCCCATTGAAACAGCGAGTCGTGCGGTTGCCTGCAATTTTGAGCAGGCCATGGACAAATCTGTCCCGATTTCGCTTTCGGACAAAGAGAAAGATGTTCCAAGTCAATTGCCTGGCGCCGAAACATTTGTCCATTGTTTTGGATGCCAGACCTGCACCACGGTGTGTCCGGTGGTGATGAACTATGAAAATCCCCAGGAGGTCGTGGGGTTGCTGCCCCATCAAATCATGAACTGTCTCGGATTGGGTTTGACGGAAATGGCGACCGGTCCGCAAATGCTCTGGGATTGTTTGACCTGTTATCAATGTCAGGAGCACTGCCCGCAGAGTGTGAAGGTGACGGATGTGCTCTATTGTTTAAAAAATCTTTCTATTAAAAATGCATGCATGCCGTCGGAAGAAGGGGCTGAAGTTTCAGGATCGGCAAGCCTGCCCTTAGAAGAAGATGCTGCACCTTCAGAAGCAATTGAAGAATCCAACATGACATAATGAAAAGGATATCATTATGAAATACGCATTATTTTTAGGGTGTAATATACCTGCCAGAGTTGTTCAGTATGAAACCGCTGCAAGGGCGGTGATGCGAAAGCTCGGAGTTCAACTGGTCGATAACCGGGATTTTAAATGCTGCGGTTATCCTGTACGCAATTTGGATCGGAAAGCATTTCTTCTTAGTGCATCGGAGAATCTGGCAAGAGCTGAAAAATTGGGTTTAAACATCATGGCATTGTGCAAGTGTTGTTTCGGCAGCCTGAAGGAAGCCGAGAGTTTCTTAAAAGAAGACGGAGATCTTCAGGAAGAGATCAAACATGCCCTTGCGCAAAAAGGTTTGCAGTATGAAGGTAAATTTGAGGTCAAGCATTTTCTTTCTGTACTGTATCATGATGTCGGGCTCGATGAGATAAAAAGTAATGTCTCCCAATCCTATAGAGGGCTCAAGATTGCAACCCATTATGGATGCCATGCATTGCGGCCGAGCAAGGTGACTCAGTTTGATGATCCGGTTGCCCCGTCTCTATTTGATAAACTGGTGGAAGTGACAGGTGCCCAAAGTATCGATTATAAAAGCAAACTGGAATGCTGCGGGGCGCCGGTCTTGGGTGTGAATGATGATCTTTCCATGGACATAACGGCAAAAAAACTGACAAACGGGAAGAAGGCCGGCGCCGATTACCTGTGTGCTGCCTGCCCATATTGTCAACTGCAATTTGACCATGTTCAGAAAATGATGATGTCTCGAAACGGCAGTGAGGCCCTTGCGTCAATTGTCTATCCACAACTCCTCGGTCTGTGTATGGGGATTGATGAAGACACATTGGGAATCCACATGAATCAGCTCGACATTACTGAAATCACATCTTTTTTAAATCAGGAGTAGAAAATGTCAAAAGAAAAGACAGGCGCGGTAATGGTGGTCGGCGGCGGGATTACGGGTATGCAGGCAGCATTGGATCTGGCCAATGCCGGTTATTATGTCTACCTGGTTGAAAAGTCCGGTTCCATCGGCGGGATTATGTCGCAACTGGATAAGACCTTTCCCACCAATGATTGTGCCATGTGAATTATTTCGCCCAAACTGGTCGAGGTCGGCCGGCACATCAATATAGAACTGATTACCCTTGCAGATGTGGAAAACATTTCAGGGGAAGAGGGTAATTTTACGGTAAAAATCAACAAACGAGCGCGAAGCATCAATATGGATCTATGCACCGGGTGCGGCAGTTGCGTGGAAAACTGTCCGGTGATGTTTGAAGCTCAGTTGTGATTTGGTCGTTTAAGGTGTCGATAAGCATAGGAGTTTGATATTTATGGAAAATTCAATAGAGATCGATTGGCCGAGGATTGATGAGATCGTGGAGCGCTATCACGGTAGCCGGGAAGCGTTGTTGATGATCATGCAGGATATCAGCGATATGTACAATTATGTTCCACCGGAAGTGATTCCTTTTTTGGTTGACAAATTGGGAGTACGAAAGAGCCTGATTTACAGTGTCGCCACCTTTTATAAGACCATCAGTTTAGAGCCCAGAGGTAAATACATTGTTAATGTATGTACGGGGACGGCCTGTCACGTTCGGGGAGCCGATAAAATTATGGATGCATTGGAGGATCATCTTCATATCAGAGAAGGTGAAACCACCGAGGATCTTCTGTTTACCTTAGAGGGCGTGCGATGTATCGGGTGCTGCGCATCAGGGCCTGTGATTACGGTGAATCAGGAGACCCACGGCGGTCTTGACCGGGCTACTGCGGTTAAAACCATTGACGGATACAATCAGAATGTCTCTTAAACGTTATGGAGTAATGGATGCTAAACCAGATTACGACAAAATTAGAAAATAGAGCGGCCATTGAAGACCTTCGACATTCACTGAAAGAAACACAAAAGGAAGATGGCAAGCGATTGATTTCCCTTTGTGCGGGTTCCGGTTGTGGCGCTTATGGAACGGCCAAAGTTTATGAGGCGCTGATGTCGGAACTGACGCAACAAGGCATGCAGGATGAGGTGGAAGTAAAACTTTCAGGCTGTCACGGTTTTTGTGAAAAAGGCCCGATTCTTGTGATTCATCCCGAAGGCATATTTTATCCGCAGGTCAAAGAAGACCACGTTGCTAAAATCGTAGAAGAAACCCTTAAAAACGGTAATTTGGTCAAATCACTTATTTTTAAGGATCCGGCCAGCAAAAAAAAGATTTCCATAGAGCATGATGTGCCGTTTTATAAACTCCAGCAACGGATTATTTTCGGAAACAACGGCCTGATCGATCCGACCAGCATCGAAGACTATATATCGGTGGACGGATATAAGGCCCTTGAAAAAGCGCTTTTCGATATGGCACCCGCAGAGATTATCGATCAGATCAAAAAATCGGGTCTAAGGGGTCGCGGCGGCGGCGGATTTTCCACCGGCATTAAGTGGGCGACCTGCGCCAGGCATGACGGTGATCGATACGTGATTTGCAATGCGGATGAAGGGGATCCGGGTGCTTACATGGACCGGAGCCTGTTGGAAGGAAATCCTCACAGTGTTTTGGAAGGTATGATTATCGGGGCCATTGCCGTGGGGTCTCATGAAGGATACGTTTACGTGCGTCACGAGTATCCACTGGCCGTCAAAAACTTTTCATTTGCATTGGAAAATGCCAGGAGGCTGGGACTTTTAGGGGAAAATATTCTAGGATCGGGTTTTGACTACGACGTTCATATCAGCCGGGGGGGCGGTGCCTTTGTATGCGGTGAATCCACGGCATTAATGGCGTCGCTCGAAGGCAATCCCGGCCGGCCCCGGGCAAAATATATTCATACCGTGGAAAGGGGTTTTCGAGAAAATCCCTCGTTGTTAAACAACGTGGAAACCTGGGCCAATGTCCCGGTGATTATCAATAAAGGTGCCGATTGGTTTGCTTCCATCGGTACGGAGAACAGCAAGGGGACCAAGATCTTTTCACTTGTGGGAAAAGTGGTCAACACCGGTTTGGTGGAAGTTCCCATGGGAACGAGCTTAAGAACCATTATTTATGACATCGGCGGCGGGATACCCAAAAACAAGAAGTTTAAAGCGGTTCAAACGGGCGGTCCTTCGGGCGGATGTATTCCTGAAGAATATCTGGATTTGGGGGTTGATTTCGATGAGCTGACCAAAGTGGGTTCCATGATGGGGTCCGGCGGAATGATCGTCATGGATCAGGATACCTGCATGGTGGATGTGGCCCGGTATTTTCTCGATTTTCTCAAGGAAGAATCGTGTGGTCAGTGCAATCCCTGTCGAGAAGGGATCAAACATATGCTGGAGATATTAACGGACATCTGTGCCGGGAACGGAAAAGAAGGGGACATCGAGCTTTTGCAGGAAATCGGTGATATGGTGGCCAAAGCTTCCCTTTGCGGCCTGGGGACTTCGGCACCCAATCCGGTACTCACCACCATCCGTTATTTTCGTGATGAATATGAAGCCCATATCAGGGACAAAAAATGTGCTGCCGGTGTTTGCAAGCCGCTTTTTTATTATGAGATCGATGAAGAAAAATGTACGGGCTGCACCTTATGTGCGAAAAAATGCCCTGAAGTCGCCATCACCGGTGAAAAGAAAAAGGTTCATCACCTGGACCAGGATAAATGTATCAAGTGCGGCATTTGTTATGATGGGTGCAAGTTCGATGCGATCGTTATTAAGTAACCATGTTTGCAAAATATAACAGGACACAAGAAGGTTAACCCAATGATCAGTTTCACGCTCAACGGAAAAACAGTCCAGGGAAAAGAAGGGGAATATCTCCTTAAAGTTGCTGAAGAACATGGGATAGAGATTCCGACCCTTTGCCATCACAAAGCCCTCGAACCAGCGGGGATGTGCCGGTTGTGTACCGTGGAGATGCACTACGGCGGACGGGTGAGACATGTCACTGCCTGTAATTATCCGATCTGGGAAGGCATGGAGATCAAAACCGACACGGAAGGGATCCACCAGATACGCAAGCTCATCGTGGAGATGTTGCTTGCCCGCTGTCCGAATGTGCCTGTGATCAAAGCGTTGGCGGATCAATACGGTATAAAAGAGCCGCGTTTCAAGACAGAGGACGACGATTGTATTCTCTGCGGTCTTTGCACACGAATGTGCGACAGGATGGGTAGCGGCGCCATCAGCCTTACGGGCCGGGGTGTGGAATTTAAAGTGGACACACCGTTTCATGTTCAGACGGATGTTTGTATGGCCTGTGGTGCGTGCGAATCGGTTTGCCCCACTGGACATGTCGATGTTCGGAATATCACGAAACACGAACCGAGACCATTGCTTTCCGAGTGGGATGAAGGTCTCGCCGGGAGGGCGGCGATTTATATGCCGTTTCCCCAGGCGGTTCCTCTTGCCGCAGTGATAGATCCCGATGCTTGTGTCCACGTTCAAACGGGAAATTGCGGGGTGTGTCAGGAGTTTTGTGAGGCAGATGCTATCGATTTTGATCAGGAAGAAGAAATTATCGAAATAAATGTCGGTTCCATCATATTGGCCACAGGTTACGATGTGATAGACCCGAGTCCGATGAAACGATTCGGTTACGGCAAGTATCCAAATGTCTTTACAAGTCTTGAGTTCGAACGACTCAGCAATGCTACCGGTCCCACCGGCGGTCAAATTCTTATCAGAGATGAAAGCAAGGAGTTCACCCGAGTCCCAAAGAGTGTGGCCATTTTGCACTGCATCGGTAGCCGGGATGTGAACTATCATGAATACTGTTCGCGTGTGTGCTGTATGTACGCCCTCAAGTATGCCCATTTAATTCATGAGAAGGTCGGTCATGATACTCAGGTGTATAATTTTTACATCGACATGCGCTGTTTTGGAAAAGGCTACGAAGAATTTTATAAGAGATGCCAGGAAGAAGGAACCCGCTTTATCAGGGGTAAGGTGGCTGAGATTACAGATCAAGCGATTAAACCGGAAGAGGAAGGAAAACTCATTGCTATTGCAGAAGACACTCTTTTGGGACGGCCTTTGAGAGTACCGGTGGATATGGCAATCTTGTGTGTTGCCATGGAACCCCGCAATGATGCTTCTGAAGTGGGAAGAACGTTTGGGGTCAACCTGGGGGCGGACGGCTTTTTTATGGAAGAACATCCCAAGCTCGCTCCGCTGGATACGGCTACAGCAGGAGTTTTTCTTGCTGGAGCCTGCCAGGGGCCCAAGGATATTCCGGATACGGTTTCCCAGGCTTCCGGAGCAGCCGTCAAATCGCTGGCGCTGGCCACGCTTGGGGAAGTGGAAATTGCTCCTGTTGTATCATGGATCGATCCGAATGTGTGCGCTGGGTGTCAGACATGCGTCGGTCTATGCCCGTATACGGCTATAGAATATAATGCACGGACAGGCGTTTCAGTGGTGAATGAGGCCCTTTGCAAGGGCTGTGGAAGTTGTGCCGGATTTTGTCCGAGTGGTGCGGCACAGGTTAAACATTTCAACGAGAAGCAGATATTTGCGGAACTCGAAGGCATCATTGATTCGCTGCACGCTGTCGGAATATAAAATAATGTTTAGTATTTTGTCACTTATTCCAAACACCAAACACTAAACACCAAATACCAGAAGAGAGGATATCATGGCTGACTTCGAACCGACAATCATTGCTTTTGTTTGCAACTGGTGTACGTATACCGCTGCGGATCTGGCCGGAACTGCCAGACTGGGATATCCTGCCAATGTGAGGCTGATTCGGGTCATGTGTACCGGCATGGTTGACCCCAAATATGTGATCAAGGCGTTGCTTGAGGGGGCTGATGCCGTTCTTGTCAGCGGATGTCACCCCGGAGACTGCCATTATATCAATGGCAATTTTAAGGCCCGGAGGCGGATCAAACTTCTCAAAGAAATTTTACGCCAATTCGGCTTTGAAGATGAACGGCTCAGGTTAACCTGGATCGGTGCCAGTGACGGCATCCAGTTCGCTGAGACCATTCATGAAATGGTGGCACAGGTCAAAACGCTGGGTCCCAATGAGGCGAAAGCAGCCATGATAATCTAATCTAAATTTAGCGTTTCAAACGCTCAACTTAGGTCTGACAATCATTCGTCATTAATCCTGATGGCCAATGATTGACGACAAATTCGGAGGAAAAGGACAGTGAAAACAGCCAAAATCAAAGTAAAAGACGGCGACCTGTTGACAACTCTACGAGATTTTTTTCGATCCATCCTCCAGTTGGAAGATATCAGTGCAATCCTGGTTCCACAACATCTCCCCGGGAAAAACGTCGTGATGCCGACGCTGGTGACAGATCCTAAAAAACTAAACGGCATTGACCCTTTGGCACCGTTTTTTCCCTTTAATGGGGCCAAAATTGTTTCCCGGCTCACGCGCAAGCCCATGGGCGCTAAGGTTGCAGTAGTACTTCGTCCATGCGAGATACGTGCATTTTTCGAATTGGTGAAACTCAAGCAAGGCCGAACCGAAGAGGTGGTAGTGATAGGGATCGACTGCCTGGGTGCTTTCAAGAATGACGATTATATTCAGATCAATGAAAAAAAAGGAAAAGAATTCACTTCAAGGTTCTGCAAGGATGCCTTGTCAGGGGAAAAAATGACTTTTGAAGGATTTGATCTCGCTTCTTCGTGCAAAGCCTGCGAAAATCCGGTGCCTAATGGTGCAGATATTTTAATCGGACTTTTCGGGGTCGATACCAACAATCACGTTTTGGTCCAGGCTTGGACGCCAAAAGGAGAGGCAATTTATGATAACCTTGATCTTTTTGACTCAGAGGAACCAGCAGAACGTCTCGCAGCTATCGAATCGGTGGTTGCTGAACGAACCGCCTATCGCGATAAAATGTTTGCCGAAATCACCGAGGCCACAAACAGCATAGAGAAACTGAATACCTATTTTGCCGAGTGTGTGAATTGCTACAACTGCAGGGTTGCCTGTCCGGTTTGCTACTGCAAGGAATGTGTCTTTGTTACGGATGTCTTTAACCATGAACCTGTTCAGTACCTTAGATGGGCCAACCGCAAGGGTGTCATCAAAATGCCCACGGATACGGTCTTTTACCACATAACTCGGATTGCCCACATGAGTACTTCATGTGTCGGATGCGGTCAGTGCTCGAATGCCTGTCCCAACGACATTCCGGTGATGGAACTGTTTAGAACCGTTTCATATCATACACAAAAAGCTTTTGAGTACGAAGCCGGTCGCAGCATTGAGGATGATCTTCCGCTGTCAGTATTCCGTGAGGACGAGCTTGCCGATGTTGTTGGCATCGGAAATCATTCTAACTTTTAGGAGATCTTAGATCTGAAGGTTTTGTTATGAAGAAAAAAATCGGTAAAGCACTGGTGGTGGGAGCTGGAATCAGCGGTATTCGGGCTGCCCTGGATCTGGCGGAATTTGGCTATGGTGTCACCCTCGTTGACCAGTCACCGCACATTGGAGGGATTCTCAGTCAGCTCGATTATCAGTTTCCCACCGATCACTGCGGCATGTGCAAGATGCTTCCAATGGTAGATCGTGATGCATCCTCTCAGTATTGTCTTCGCAAAGGGCTTTTTCATGAGAACATCGAGATACGCTTGTCCACCGAACTTGTCTCCGTAGAAGGCGAACCGGGCAACTTTCAGGTATCACTTCGCCAGAAGCCGAAGCTTGTCGATCCTGTCCGCTGTATCGGTTGCGGTGAGTGCGTGAAGGTCTGTCCGGTGGAGGTTCCGGATTCCTTTAACGCCGGCCTGTCCGGACGAAAGGCCATCTATCTTCCGGTTCCGCATGCGATTCCCAACACGTATATTATCGATACGAATGCTTGCAACCGGTGTGGGGAGTGTGAAGCAGTATGTCCTACGGGAGCCGTCAAGCTTTTAGAAGAAGTCCGCAAAGATTTTCGAATTCTGGTGGTGGACGACGAATTGATCATGCGCGATTCCCTTAGGGCCTGGTTGGAAGATGAAGGTTTTAGCGTCGATATGGCTGCATCCGGCCAGGAAGCCTTGAATCATTTGTCAAAACAAGCATACGAACTGATGCTCGCTGATATTAAAATGCCGGGAATGGACGGTGTGGAACTCCTTCAGAAGGCTAAAGAGGTTTTTCCCGACCTGAGTGTTGTCCTGATGACGGCCTATGCTACGGTAGAGACCGCAGTGGAAGCCATGAAAATAGGGGCGCTGGACTATCTCCTTAAACCGTTTGATCCCGACACCCTTATCCCTATGATCATCCGAACATATCAGGATCTCGAAGCAAGCAAAGAAGTTCCAATTAATGTAGGCGCCCTGGTTCTTTGCGGTGGGACGTCCTATTTCGATCCTGCGCAAGACAGTAACACGTATGGGTATGGTATATACCCGAATGTGGTAACAAGCCTCGAGTTCGAAAGGATTTTAAGCGGTACAGGACCGAATCAGGGTAGACTGGTACGGCTTTCCGACGGTAAACCGCTGCGTAAAGTGGCCTGGCTTCAGTGCGTGGGGTCGCGAGATATCAAAATCGACGCCGACTATTGTTCGTCCATATGTTGCATGCATGCGATTAAAGAAGCCCTTGTGGCCAAAGAAAGAGCTGACGGGGCGCTTGAAGCAGCCATCTTTTATATGGATATGCGTACCTTCGGTAAATCCTTTCAGCGATACCGTGACCAGGCGGAAATCGAACACGGCGTCCGATTTGAGAAAGGGCGTGTCCATTCTATTTTATATGATGAAAACAGCGGCGATCTCATTGTCAGGCATGTTAATTATTCCGGTACCCAAATAGAAGAGATCTTTGACATGGTTGTGCTTTCCGTGGGCCAGAGGCCGGCCTTGGGTACAACAGCTCTGGCCGAAATAATGGAAATGCCGCTTAATCAGTGGGGGTTTGGCCGGAGCGAACCCTTTTCACTTACGCAAATAAATAAAGAAGGAATCGTATTGGGGGGATCCTTCTCCGGCCTTAAGGACATCAGTGAATCTGTCATTCAGGCTTCTGCCGCTGCTTTGTCAGCCTCACGCATCATTCATGCTGCCGGAGGCGGCCTTATTCCTGAACCTGCTCTTGAAGCGCCTTTATTAGATATCTCACAGGAACCTCATAGGGTCATGATCGCTGTCTGCACCTGCGGTGATCTGCTTGCCAAGCTTCTCGACACTCAACAACTTGTCCGGAATCTCAAAACCGACCCCGTTGTAGACCAGGTCGTCTTTTTTGAGCAAATCTGTACGGTCACGGGATGGGAAAATCTTGTTGAACGGGTTGAAAAATACAAACCGAACCGGATTTTGATCGGGTCGTGCCTTCCCTATGTGTATGCTCAGAAAGTCAAGGAACTGGGACGGCGGGTGGGGCTGAATCCCGTTCTTATAGAGGTGGTTGATTTAATGCTTATGGCTCAACGCTCAAAACTTAAATCTGGCATTCCGTCTTCAGACGAGATGTCAAAAATCAACAGTGAACTGTCGGCTATTTTGGGAACGGGGCTTGCCAGGCTTAAATGGGCTGATCCGGATCCTGTGCCCAGCCAAAAAATTCTTCAGCAAGCCCTGGTGGTGGGCGGCGGAATCGCTGGAATGTCCTCAGCCCTTGCCATTGCAGATCACGGCTTTAAGGTCGATCTGATCGAGCAAGAAGAAGTGTTGGGTGGTAACCTTAACTGGTTACAACGAACTTTGGAAGGCCACACAACGAAGACCATGTTAGACGAAACGCTTTTGAAGGTGGAAAAACACCCGCTCATTCGGGTCCACACCAACAGCCGGGTGCGTGCTTCCCACGGTCAGGTCGGGCGTTTTTGCACCACTATCGAGGACACAGAAGAGGGCGCTTTCACTTTGGAGCATGGCGTGACCATCCTTGCTACCGGAGGAAAGGAAGCGGATACAACATCCTATAACTACGGCACAAGCGAAGCCATTGTCACCCAAAAAGAACTGGAGAAAAAAATACAGGATCATACCGTTGACCCGGGTCGACTCGAGTCGATGGTCATGATTCAATGTGTCGATTCCAGAGAGGAGCCAAGAAATTATTGCAGCCGCATATGCTGTACTACGGCCTTAAAACACGCACTGCATTTCAAGGAAATGAATCCGAAAATTAACGTCTACATTCTTTATCGGGACATGATGACCTATGGTTTTACCGAGTCCTATTACACTCAAGCCCGAAAGGCAGGTGTCATTTTCATCCAGTACGATTTGGCTGAAAAACCGCAGGTTACTCCTATGGACGGATCTGTTCGAGTGACGGTCGTTGAGCCGATTATCGGACAATTGGTTCAGATCTATGCCGACCTTGTTGTTCTTGCTACCGGTATTATACCCCAGCTACCCAAGGATCTGGCGGAGTCCTTTGGAGCGACACTGGATCGGGACGGCTTTTTTGAGGAGGCGGAATCGAAATGGAGGCCCGTCGATTCACTTAAAGAAGGAATTTTTGCCTGCGGTCTGGCGCATTCTCCCCGCAACATCACGGAATCGATAGCCACCGCCGAAGCTGCGGCCCAGAGAGCCTTAAGGATTCTTTCACATGAACGAATGCCTGCCGGAAAAGTGGCGGCTGAGGTCCGTCACAGCCTTTGCAGTCTTTGTGAGCGGTGTATTGAAGCCTGTCCATATGGTGCTCGCATGGTCGATCCGGAAATGGAGAAAATTCTGGTCAACGCTGCCATGTGCCAGGGATGCGGATTATGCGCTACGGTTTGTCCGAACAGCGCGTCAACCCTTGCCGGGTTTTTAGACCAGCAAATGTTCGAGGTCATCGATTCGGCATTTGAAGGAACGGCATAGGATTGATGATTGTCAATTTTGGGAATCATTTTAAGCCGACATAGCTCAGGCTGCTATGTCAATGTCGATTTTCTTCATTTTTTAAGTAAAAATGACAGAATAAATTCAATCATCAATCAACCATCATCAATAACAAAGGGGGCGCCATGAACCCAGCGGAGAAAATAGACATCGAAGAGGTTCTTCCAACGATAACCGAGCCTGTCATTGATTCTTTGTCCACCATCCGGGAGATGGTAAGTGCCTGCATTCAATGCGGCACCTGCACCGGTTCTTGCCCCAATGCCTTTGCCATGGATCTCACGCCCCGCCAGCTGTGGCACAATGTCCTTATGGGAGAAAAGGAAACAATTTTTCACAGCAAAACCTTTTTCCTATGCTCCGTCTGTTATTGCTGCACACTGCGATGTCCCCGGGGGCTTCCACTGACCGAGGCGATGAGTGCACTCAAGCAGGTCGCAGCAAAAGAGAATCTGGAACCCTATAAGAAAAGTATCCGATTTTACCAAAGCTTTATGGAGAGTGTGCGCCGTCATGGCCGGGTCAGGGAAATGGAATTCATGACGCTCTATTTTCTTTCCATGAAAAATCCTTTCATGCCGTTTCAGTTTGCTCCGTTGGGGTTGAAACTCATGGGTAAAGGAAGAGTCTCTTTTGAGATCCCTTCAAAAGGAAACGGCGTTTTAGAGTCGATCTTTCGTAAAGCGGAAGCGTTAGAGAAGAATTGATAGAATCCCTTTCGCAGCGGCGAAGCCGCGTTTTATAAAATCGTAATACGATTTTATTTTGGAGGGTAAATATGAAGTACTTATATTATCCGGGTTGTTCTCTGGAGGGGACGGCCCTTGAATACAACGCCTCCACCCGGGCCTTCATGAAAGAACTGGAAGTGGATCTGTTGGAGCTTGAGGACTGGACCTGCTGCGGTGCCAGTGCTGCAGAGGCCACCAGCCATCTTCTTTCTTTGGCTTTGCCGGCGTATAATCTGGCAATAGCCGAAGAAATGGACGGGAACAAAGAGATTCTTGTTCCGTGCAGTGCGTGCTACCTGAACCTGAAGAAGGTTGAGGAAAAGAGTCGAAAAAACCCGGAGCTTCTTGACAAAATTAACATCATATTAAAAGAGAAAGAGCTGTGCTTTCACGGTCAGGCGCGGGTCCGACACCTACTTGACGTCGTTGCCCATGATGTCGGTCCTGCAAAAATCGTTTCCCGGTTAAAAACCTCCTTTATCGATCTAACTATTGCCCCCTACTATGGTTGTCAGTGCCTTCGACCTTTCTCTGTTTTTGATAATCCTGAGGAGCCCCACTCCATGGACCCGGTTATAGAGGCTGTAGGCGCAAAGATCCATCCATGGAACATGGGGGGCAGATGTTGCGGCGCATCCCATATGACCACCAAACCCGAGGTGGCTATGGAGCTTGTTACCGCTATATTAAGGGCGGCTCGGGGAGCTGACGCTATCGTTACGGTATGTCCGATGTGCCAGATGAACCTGGAGGCGTATCAGAAAAAAATTTCGGCAATGTCCAAAGAAGATATGCGCATGACCATACTTTATCTTCCCCAGTTGCTTGGGCTTGCTATGGGGTTATCGGAACAGGACTTGCGATTTGATCTGAATTTGTCCATTACCAAGGCTTTCCGAGACAAGTTATAACACTAGGCTTTCGTATGCTGCGTTATTAAGGTCTCGCAATAGCAGACGATGGCTTCGCCCTTAAGTGCCTTGTTGGAGCGAAGCGGAAATCCCGTTATCGGGACATATGAAAGCCTACGGATCGTTCAAGATTGAGTTCCTGCCATCAGCTACACGGCAACCGGACCTTAAAAGTGCTTCCCTTTCCAGGCTCACTTTCCACCGCAATGGTACCATTGTGTCTGGCGATGATACCGTAAACCACGGAAAGGCCAAGACCGACGCCTTTTCCCTCTTC
>JASFGF010000029.1:0-13985 GCA_050123915.1 Desulfobacterales bacterium
ACCTAACTTTCGAAAGATTTCCGGCAATGAGACCAAAACGCCAACACCAACGGAATTGTCCATGATTCCCGCCCCGGTGATAGAATTTTCCTGAATGGAATAATAATGATCGACGTCTTTACTGAAGATGGTATCCAGATGGGCGACCACAAAGATAGGTGGTTTTGATTCCGAGGTCCCCTTGATGATGCCGATGGGGTTTCGGTAGCCGTCAGTGGTACATTCATCAACTTGAAATTCGGCCAGTCTTTCCATGAAGATGCTTGTGCGTCTTTTTTCTTTGAATGTGGGGGCGGGTGTCTGGCCGATCAACACGATGTTTGTAATGATCGTCTCTTGGATGGATTTAATCGTATCGACAAATCCAGGTAATTTGTCGATGGTGTTGTCCATGACGGCTCCCTTTAATTTAGACGACTCCTTGGTGGTGTCAAATGATTTTGCCAGCGATAAGGATATACCAAAAAAGGGAAATAGGTCAATATGTCTTTAATTTTATATTTGGGTATTAAAACTTGAAAGACATGCTGAATGTAGTATTATATGATAACTACAGCATTACAAAGTTATTGGTCGAATATATGCATCAAAAAAACGAGATAGAATGCTAATAAATTTTCGAAAAACGTTATGTGTATGCACATCCTCAAACAATACCGAATCTTTCATGCAAAAAATGTTGTTGTGAAACTGATTTTTTTACTCTCAGGGTTGTTGTTTATGATTCAAACCAACGCTATGGCCAAAGAACACACGTTTTCGCCATATGATTTTATGACCACACCCGATCAACAATCTCTTCGCTACGGAATATGGTACGGCTCGAAAAAAAAACAAAAAGGATCGATCCTATTGCTCAGCGGCAGAAGAGAATTCATGGAAAAATATTTAGAAACCATCGAAGAACTGAATCAGGAAGGTTTTAATGTGTATAGTCTTGACTGGCGAGGTCAAGGCCTCTCAAGTCGAATGCTGGCAAACAGACATAAAGGATTTATCGATGATTACGATGTGTATTTAGATGATTTGAATATGTTTGTCACAAAAATCGTAATGCCTGAATCCGTTCATCCGTTGATCATCATCGCTCACTCCATGGGCGGCCACATTGCGCTCCGCTTTATGCACGACCACCCGGACGTGGCAGACATGGCGGTCCTGACATCGCCGATGATCGACTTATTTGGATCCAGCCTGTCCAGGTGGGTCGTCAAACTCATTGCCCGAATGGCCATCAAAACAGGTTTCAGTCATTCTTATACCATAGGTTCCGGCGACTACACGGTTGAAAAATTTAAGGGCAATGAGCTGACTTCAGATCCTGTGAGATTTGCGGATACACAAAACGCGATCATAAAAAATCCTGACCTTGCTTTGGGTGGTGTGACATATGGATGGTTGTCTGCAACGTTAAAATCAATAGATATTCTGACTCAACCCGGGTTTGCGGCAAAAATTTTGACACCGATTCTAATGGTCATCTCCGGTAATGACAAAATTGTTTCAACCAAAGCCCAAGAACAATTCTGCACAATGCTGCCAAACTGTAAATTAATAGAAATATCAGAGGCTCGACACGAAATCTTTAAAGAAACGGACGCCGTCCGATCAATTTTCTGGCGAGAATTCAACAGGTTCACTCATGTCAAATAAACCCCATGCCATACGTCCTTTAAAAAAGACAAAAATTGTTGCTACTTTAGGACCGGGCAGCGATAAAGAAGAAACATTGCGTAAAATGATTCTGGCCGGATTGGATGCGGTCCGCGTTAACTTCTCTCACAGCACCCATGATTATATCATTCCATTGGTTAAGCGGATTCGGACATTGGGTGATAAAATGGGCGTTCCCATGGCTATTATCGGTGATTTGCAAGGACCCCGAATTCGAATTGGAGAAATTACGAATGATACCGCTATCTTGAATACAGGCAGTGATATTTGTCTAACCGCCAGACAGATAGTAGGAAACGAGGAAATTGTGTCGGTCAGTTATCCCGGCATGGCCGATGACGTACATACGGGTAGTCTGATTCTGGTTGATGACGGCAACATTGAACTTGAAGTAACTAGAATTGACGCCAGTGGAGATATAGGCTGCCGAATACTAAAAGGGGGGGTGCTATCCGGCCACCGGGGCATCAACCTGCCAGGGTTGCGGGTCAACCTTCCGTCAATGATTCAAAAGGACTATGCAGATATCGATTTCGCCATTTCCCAAAATTTTGATTTTCTGGCGCTTTCTTTCGTTCAATCAGCTGAAGATGTCCGCCAGTTAAAGGATTATCTGAACCAAAAACAATCAAATATTTCTGTTATTGCCAAAATTGAGCGACAAAACGCTTTGGATGATATTGAGGCCATTTCAAAAGAAGCATGGGGCGTTATGGTGGCCCGGGGTGATCTGGCTCTGGAAATGAGTCTGCAGGAAGTCCCCATTGCACAAAAGCGCATTATTGACGTTTGCCGAAGAATCGCAGTGCCGGTGATAACCGCCACCCAAATGCTCGAATCCATGATTAACATGCACAAACCCACCCGCGCTGAAGTGACCGATGTGGCCAATGCGATTTTAGACGGTACAGATGCTCTGATGCTGTCTGCCGAAACAGCTATCGGCCAATATCCCATTGAAACCGTTGCCATCATGTCAAAAATTGCCATTTCAACTGAGGACGCCTGGTTTCAGGGACAGTTGTCCGGCCCTTTTTCGTTTACCCCGCTTCGAGAAATAGAACCAACGATTGCGTATGGCGGCAATTTAGTGGCTGAATCGTTATCAGCCTCAGCGATTGTGGCCTACACCGCCTCAGGTTTGACTGCCTGTCGGGTGGCCTGTCATCGACCCCGGCGGCCCGTGCTGTCGTTGTCGGCAACGCCACAGGTTCAGCGTCGACTGGCTTTAACCTGGGGTGTGGAAAGCGCTCTGATTGACGCAATAAAAGAAACAGACAATTTGGTCGAAGTTGCCGTCAGCGAGGTGCAGCGTTACGGTCTTGCCGCATCCGGAGACACGATCGTAATTATTGCCGGCACACCACCTCATGGAAAAAGCGGTCGCACCAATACGCTCAAGGTAGAGAAAATACCTTAAGGAGGATGCCATGGAACTTGAAGAAAAAAAAGTCATTATCTTGGTGGAAGACTTGTTTAATGTTTTTGAATTCTGGTATCCCTTTTATCGACTGAAAGAAGCCGGCGCCCAGGTGACGGTGGTCGGCTCTGGGAGAACCCAAGAATTTACCGGTAAACCCGGTACCCAGGTTCGAGCGGATATCGATGCGGATCAGGTGTCTGCCGGAGACTATGACGGAGTCATTATTCCCGGCGGATATGCGCCGGATATGATGCGCCGCTGTCCGGCCATGGTTCAAATCGTTAAAGATCTGTTCGATGCCGGAAAAGTCGTTGCCGCCATTTGCCACGCCGGTTGGATGCTGGCCTCGGCCAATATACTCGATGGCCGCAAAGCAACGTCATTTTTCGCCATTAAAGACGACATGGTTCACGCCGGAGCGTTGTGGATGGATGAATCCGTGGTGGTGGACGGCAATCTGATCACCAGCCGTAAACCGGATGATCTCCCGGATTTCATGAAGGCCATTATTGCTGCACTTAAGTAGCGCCCATCCATCCATATTGATTGGGCTCAAATACAGATACCGGAAAGTTTTATTGTTCAATCTTTTTGCGCATAATGCTTTCAAAAAAAAAGGAACGCATGATCCGCATGTCAATGGGAATATTCCGATTTTATGAAGAATTGAATGATTTTCTACCTAAGCACAGGAAAAAGGTCGATTTTGAAGCCGAATTCAACAAGAGAAAATCGATTAAAGATATCATCGAAGCATTCGGTGTTCCGTCAACAAACGTCGATCTGGTTTTAATCAATGGAAAATCGGTCGATTTTAACACCATTTTTCAAGACGGCGATCGTGTCAGTGTATATCCTGTTTTCGAGTCCTTTAATATTCAAAATGTTACATTGCTCAGAAAGTTCCCGCTTCGACGGATTCGATTTATTGCGGATATCCATTTGAAAGATATCGTAAAACCCATGCGGATGCTGGGATTTGATATCGATTTCAACGGGTCTTACTCCACACAGGATATCATTGAAAAATCCATACGGGAAAAACGAATCATCCTCACAAGACGAAACGAATTGCTCAAATCCAAATCAATAACCCATGGCATGATGGTACGATCCGGAACCGCCGTGGAACAGGTAACAACCATCATTGATGATCTCGACATTAACGATCGAATCAAACCCTTTTCAAGATGTCTTGGCTGCAATGATCCGCTGGAGAATCGGCAAACAAGACAGATTATGGATAGCATTTCGCCCGAGACAAAACGCGTTTTCCAAAAAGATCTATTATGCAAATCCTGCGATAAACAAGACCGGCAAAAAAATACATGTCAACTCAAAGTTGACATCATTCGTTTGCACGTTTAAACATAATTGCGGCATCTTTATAACTTATGACCCAATAATCCCGGGAGGTGAAGCATGCGTATCATACTGATTGGTCAGGCGGCATTTGGTGCAAAGGTATTGGAAAATCTGCTGGATCGGAACGAAAACATCGTGGCGGTTTATGCACCCCCGGACAGGCCGGGGGGCCGGACAGATCCCCTCAAAGATACGGCGATGTCTAAGAACATCGACGTATTTCAGCCCCTAACATATAAAGATGACGCGGTTTTCGCCGAGTATAAGGACCTGAACCCCGACCTTACCGTTATGGCATTTGTCACGGATATTATTCCGGCGCGATTTTTTGATGTCCCCACCCACGGTACCATCAATTATCATCCATCGCTTTTGCCGCGCCATCGAGGTGCCAGTGCCATCAACTGGGCCGTTATCATGGGCGACACCAAAACCGGTTTGAGCATTTTCTGGCCGGATGGCGGCATCGATACAGGACTCATTCTTCTTCAAAAGGAAATTGTCATCCATCCGGAGGATACCACCGGTTCTCTCTATTTCAACCATCTTTTTCCCATGGGCGTTGATGCTATTTTAGAATCTATCGATCTTATCAAGGCGGGAGATGCACCCAAAATTCCTCAGGACGAAGCCAGCGCCACCTATGAACCCCCTTGCGATGACAAGGTGGCAGAAATCGATTGGGACACATCGGCAGATGAGCTTTTCAACCTGGTTCGCGGTTGTGATCCTCAACCCGGTGCTTTTGCACTGTTAAAAGGTGAAAAAGTTCGTTTTTACGGTGCGAAACGAATCGAGGAAACCATAGCTGATGCGCCGGGCACCATATTGAATATCGACGATCAAGGGATTCATATCGCCCTTTCAGGGGGAAGACTGATTGTGGGAAAGGTCAGGCCAATAAAAGGCGGAAAAATGGCAGCGGCTGAATTTGCCGCTGAAAAAGGTTTAAAAGCCGGCGATACCTTCGACACATAATGCTGACTTTCAAATTTAAAAGGCCTTTGAAAAATGATTGGTTTTTCAAAGGCCTTTCTTAAAAACAAACGGTTCGCTGAAATTAGGCGGCTTTTTCGATTTTTACCGCACAGACTTTAAACTCCGGAATTTTGGCAATCGGGTCAAAGGCGGAATTGGTGAGTATATTGGCCGGATTTTCTGAAAAATGAAACGGCACGAAAAGCACGCCGGGCACAACCTTATTGCTGACTCTGACAGGAATCTTTGTTTCACCTCTTCGAGTGGCAAGACGCACCGTTGCTCCGTCATTAACACCCAGCGTTTTGGCATCTTCAGGATTGATTTCTACATATCCGGTTTTCTGCTCGGTATCCAGATGCTTAGAGACACGCGTCATGGTGCCGGTATGATAATGGGCGAACATTCTGCCGGTAGTGAGCCAATAGGGATACTCTTCGTCCGGCATCTCAGCAGGATCGAGATACTCGACGGCATGGAAAAGTCCCTTTCCTCGGGTGAACTGATCCTTATGTAAAAACTGCGTTCCCGGATGCTCGGCGTTCGGACAGGGCCATTGAAGTCCGTCAAGACCTAACCTTTCGTACGTCATACCACCGTAACTTGGTGTCAAGGTTCTCATTTCATTAAAAATCTCTTCCGGCCCTTCATACTTCATTTCATAGCCCATGGCTGTCGCAAATTTAGAGGTGATCTCCCAATCGTTAAGCGTATTCTCGATGGGATCAATGGCTTTGTTCACCTTCATACAGCGTCGTTCGGTATTGGTAAACGTTCCGTCCTTTTCGGCCACTGAAACCGCAGCAAAAACCACATCTGCCTTCTGTGCAGTTTCAGTGAGAAAGATATCCTGACACACCAAAAACTCAAGATTTGCAAGGGCCTTGTCAAGATGGTTCTGATCCGGATCGCTCATTTTCGGATTTTCACCGATAACATAAAGGGCCTTTAATTTACCATCGATCATGGCTTGAATCATATCTGTGATGGTATAGCCGATTTTATCCGAAAGCGGTTTACCCCATGCTTTGGTAAATTTTTCAGTGTTGGCCTCAACCGTCACCGGTTGGTAAGCGGGAAACACATTGGGTAATCCTCCCATATCACAGGCGCCCTGAACATTGTTCTGGCCCCTCAAGGGATTCACACCGCCGCTTTTCACACCCACATTCCCGCACAGCATGGCGATATTGCAGCAGGACTTGACATTGTCAACACCTGTGGTGTGCTGGGTAATCCCCATGGCATAGAGTAATGCCGCCGGGGAATTTGTGGCATAAAGCTCTGCCATTTTTTCAAGATCGCTCTGTGAAACACCCGTGATTTTTTCAACCTTATCCGGCGTATATGTTTCAACAACGGCTTTAAAATCTTCAAATGCTTCCGTTCTATTTTCAACGTAGTTTTTATCATGCCAACCGTTCTTGAGAATAATATGCATCATGCCGTTAAGCAACGCCACATCGCTGCCGAGTCTCTGGGTAACGGCAACATCTGCAAAACGGGACAGCTGGATATTTCTGGGGTCGGCCACAATGAGTTTGGCGCCCTTTTCCTTAGCTCTGAAGACACGCCGGGCAATCAGCGGATGGCACGCAGATGTGTTCGAACCGATGATAAAGATGCAGGCCGAATCCTCGATTTCGGCGATGGAATTGGTCATGGCTCCACTTCCAAATGCTGCGGCAAGACCTGCCACTGTGGAAGAATGTCAGAGCCGGGCGCAGTGATCCACATTATTGGTCCCGATCACCGCCCTTGCAAATTTTTGGGCCAGGTAATTTTCCTCATTGGTAATTTTTGCGGAAGCCAGCACAGCGACACTATCCGGCCCATGTTCGTTAATGATTTTTTTGAATTTGTCGGCCGATGTTTGAATGGCTTCGTCCCAAGTGCTCTCCTGCAATTCACCATCCTTTCTGATCATCGGAGATTTAAGGCGTTTATCGCTCATCACATGTTCATGAAGATTCCATCCTTTAATGCAAAGTCTTCCCTCGTTGACCGGATGCGTTTTCATCGGCATGGTATCGATTATTCGGCCGTCCATCACCTGGAAAAGAACACCGCAACCAGTACCACAATAAGAACATACTGAAGGAATGATTTTAAAATCCATGCTTATCGCTCCTTATATAATTAAAAAATTTCCATTAGATATCGACAACTGTCTTTAATGTAGTCTCGAAGTTATCAAATCTTTAAATGGGCTTGGGTTCCAGCGTGACTTCTTCTCCCAGCATATTAAACGGTGACTGGTCTGCGCTGGTTCCGGTTTTATAATCAAATACATCGGACACGATTTCGTTGACTTTTCGATAGAGTAAACGCAACGGAATGTCGACCGGACAGGCGTCCTCGCACAAACCGCAGTCAATACAACGCCCTCCCATATGAACCGCCCGAACCAGATGGAAAATCGGAACTTCCGGAGGAACACTACCGGTGGCGATCAAGTCCGTATGCTCAAGACTGCATTCCTTGCAAAAACAAACCGGACAGATATCACGACATCCGTAACATTTGAGGCATTTTTGCAATTCATACATCCACCGGTTGTATCGGTCTTTTTGGCCGAATTCCTCAGCCGATTTAACATCCATGTTATTGTCTATACCGATCGTCATTTTCAAAGGCGCTGCCTTTTCAGGCTCGAGGTAGGAACAATCCCCATGCTCCTTGAGTTTGGAGGGACAGCAATTAAGACTTATTGTCTCTATATTGTCCGGTATCAACTGATTCCAAACATAAAGAACATTCAAAGCTCTCTGATTGCAATCTCGCACCAAAAGTCCTATTTTCAGTTCCGGATGTTCCGCGGCGATCTTTGTGGCCATCTTTTCCAAAGAATACCGGGCCTTGCCAACGATCAAGTCACCAGTTTCATCCAGATTGTCCTTTGTAAAGCAATAGGGCAGCGGATGATTCTGAATCATTTTATATCCTAAAAATATGTCCACCTTTCCCTGTTCAAGCCACTCTCTCACTTGTTCTTGCATATCATCCTCCCTCCGCAGTCAGCGCTTCCTGCGACGCTTCCGATAAACTCACAACGGCAGACAAGTCAAAGTCGCCGGACAGAGGGCTGGGGCCCAATGATTGTATTTTATTCGTAAAGCTGGTGACCACTTGCACAAATTTCTGGGCTTCGGCCGAAGATATCCAGTCTAAATGTAACCGGCCTTCTAATCCCATAAACGCTAAAAGTTCCTGAAGAAACGTCATCCGTTTAATGGTCATGTAATTACCATACAGGTAATGGCAGTCGCCGACATGTCACCCGCCCACCAGGACGCCGTCGGCCCCGCTCTGGAATGCACGCAAAATATGATGCGGCGATATCGTGGCGGAACACATGACCCGGATGGGACGAATATTGGGCGGGTATGCCAGTCGGCTTACACCTGCCAGATCAGCCGCCCCATATGCACACCAGTTACACATAAAAGCAATGATTTTAGGCTCATATTTATCCTCGTTCACATTCTTCTCCTTTCCAATGGATTAAGCGATCAATGCGCTTTTAATCTGAGCGTAAAGTTGATTGTTGTTAAATCCCATCAGCACGGGTGCTTCAGAGGGGCATACGGCCGCACAGGCGCCGCACCCTTTGCACAAGGCCGCGTTGACTTCGGCCACAAACTTTTGATTGTCAAAATCAATGGCGCCATACGGACAAACATTGATGCACCCCAGGCATCCCGAACACAGTTCGGCACGAATGTCTGAGACAATGCCGCCCACTTTAATGTTTTCCAGGGCCAGCACGGTCGAAGCTCTTGCTGCAGCAGCTTGTGCCTGGGCAATGCTCTCTTCGATGGGTTTCGGATAATGGGCCATACCACACAGAAAAATACCGTCATTGGCAAAGTCTACCGGTCTTAATTTTTGATGGGCTTCCAAAAGCCATCCGTCGGAATCCAAAGGCACCTTAAATAACTGGGCCAATGAATGATCCCAATGGGAGACAATGGCTGATGCCAGACAAAGAATATCGGCCTTTACAGCCAGTTTGCGGTTGAGTATTCGGTCTGTGAACTCGACGATAACCTGATCGCCATCAGGCCTTACTTCAGGTTTTTGATCAATAGAATAAGAAGAAAAGATCACACCAGCATCCCTTGCCTCGCGATAGAGATCCTCCCTTTTTCCATATGTTCGAATATCTCGGTATAGAATTAAAACATTCACATCGGGATTTTTTTTCTTGAAATCAAGAGCCTTCTTAACGGAATGGGTACAGCAAACTTTAGAGCAGTAAGGGCGTTCGTTATCCCTGGACCCGACACACTGAATGAAGACCACGTTTTCGGCCTTTTCTATTCCTGAATCGTTGGTGTTAAAGAGATCGTCGAGTTCCAGGTGGGTCATCACCGCCTTGTGTTCCCCGTAAAGGTATTCATCGGGCTTGTACTCTTTGGCGCCCGTGGCGATAACCGCAACCCCATGCTCAATCATTTTTGTTGATTCGGCATTTCTAAGCTCGGTTTTGAAGTTGCCGACAAAACCGTCTACATTACTGATTTTCGTCCCGGTATGAACGGTAATCCGTTCTTCCGACGTCACGTCTTTTATCAGTCCTTTAACAAAAGATCCCACATCTTCATTTTTATGGGTTTTGCCCAGCATCAAGGCGTTACCACCCAGAGTGTCGGATCTTTCAACAAGATCCACCGGATATCCCTGATGTGCCAGTGCAACAGCGGCTGTCATTCCGGCAATCCCGCCGCCGATCACCATCGCCGAATGGGATACCGGGAGATCTGTCTGTTTTAACGGTGCTAAAAGGTTGGTTTTTGCAACCGCCATTCGAACCAGATCCTTGGCTTTTTCGGTAGCCGCATCCGGATCGTTTGCATGGACCCAGGAGTTATGGTTTCTGATATTTGCCATCTCAAAAAGATATTTGTTTAAACCCGCATTGATCAGCGTTTCCTGGAACAGCGGCTCATGGGTCTTGGGGGTACAGGCTGCCACAACCACACGGTTTAGACCCTGCTGTTCGATGATATCGGACATGTTATCCTGGGTATCCTGGCTGCAACTAAACAAGTTTTCTTCTACATAGGCCACATTCGGTAAAGTTTTGGCATATTCCGCCACTTCCGAAACCCTCACCACACCACCGATGTTGATCCCGCAGTTGCACACAAATACACCGATTTTAGGCGGTTCTTCACTAACATCTCTTTCAGGGGGCAATTCGAGGATCTTGGTCCGGGTGTTGCGGGCCGACGCCAGGTGTTCTGTTGCCGCACAAGCCGAAGCACTGGCTTCCATTACCGACTGGGGGATATCCTTTGGACCGGTGAACGCACCGCATGCATAGATTCCTTCCACAGAAGTCCCTACAGGATGGAAACTATCGGTTTTCGTAAAAAGGTAATCATCAAGATCGACACCGATACGCTTTGAAAGATCTGCAACATCCGGATGGGTTTCAAGGCCCACGGACAGGACAAACATGTCAAAGATTTCTTCTGTAATTGTTCCGTCTTCCTGGATATATCGAACCGACACATCATCGGACCCGGGCACCGGATCGATGGTGTGAATTCGGGACCGGACAAATCGGACGCCTTCTTTTTTGGCATTTTCATAATACTTATCAAAATCTTTGCCGTGGGTTCGCATATCCATATAAAATACCGCGCAGTCGAGGGGCTCGTTGCTATGCTCTGTAGCGATCACGGTCTGCTTAATGGCATACATGCAGCAAACCGAGCTACAGTAGGCATTGTCACAACGGTTGAGGTCCCTGGACCCCACACACTGCAACCAACCGATTTTTTTCGGCTCTTTATGGTCGGACGGTCTGACCAGATGCCCTGAAAAAGGGCCGGTGGCGGAAAGAATCCGTTCAAATTCCAAAGAAGTGACCACATTGGGCAGGCTGGTATAGGCATACGTATCAAACCGGCTGGGGTCGAATGCTTCAAACCCCGGAGCCAAAACGATGGACCCCACGTCAAACTCGACAATTTCTTCTTTCTGTGAATGATCTATGGCGTCGACCGGGCAAAAATCGGCGCATATTTTACATCCGTCGGTTTTAAAATGGACGCATTTGCTTCGGTCAATGGCCGGTGTATTGGGGACTGCCTGGGCGTACGGGACGTAGATCGGTTTTCGGCCTGTAAGACCTGCATCATATTCTGAAGGTATCTTTTTAACCGTATGTTTTGTTATATGTTCTCTAATTTTATCAACGGTAATATGCCCCGTAGGACAGACAAAAGCACACGCACCGCAAGCCATACATACATCCGTTTGGATATGAAACGGGGTGTCCACCTTCATCTCCACCCCTCGACCGGTGAGACTGACGGCATTGTTGCCCATTCTGTCACAGATACGGGTGCACAGCCCACAAAGGATGCAGGTGTCGTCTTTAATCTCAAAGCGAGTCTCTTTAAGATTGTACTTGGCAGCAAGCTCCTTTATAACCGGGACATCCGGACAGCGGGCAAGTAGTAATTCCACATTCAACTTTCTGCCCTCGTGTACCGTTTCGGTGTCGGTTTTGACCTCCATACCTTCCCAGATGGGATAGTTACAGGCGGTCACGAAGCGTGTGCGGCGTCCGTCAAAAAGTTCCACGGTGCAAAGACGGCACATTCCGGCGGGTTCGAGCGCTTTATGGTGGCACAGCGTCGGAATGTCAATCCCGTATTTTTCAGCAACTTGAAGAATATACTGCCCTTCTTCACCCTGAACTTTTTTCCCGTTAAGCTTAAACGTAATCATGGATTTTAACCTTATTGTATCCTTTGATTATTTGATGAGAATCGCATCGAACTTACAGGCATCATAACAGATGCCGCATTTAATGCACTTTTCCATATTTAAATGATGCGGTTTTTTCTTTTCGCCGGTAATGGCTTCCTCAGGACATCTCTGGGCACAAAGGGTGCAACCATTGCAGGCTTCCTCATCGATGTCATAGTGGAACAAGGGCTTGCAAACGCCTGATGGACATTTTTTATCCTTTATATGGGCTTCGTACTCATCTCGAAAATAAAGTATCGTGGTCAGTACAGGATTCGGCGCCGACGTTCCCAGTCCGCACAGGGAAAACTTCTGTATCATCATACCCAGTTCTTCCAAAAGCTCGATATCGCCTTCTTTGCCGTTTCCGTTGCAAATATTGGTCAGAATATCCAGCATTGCAGTAATCCCTTCACGGCAGGGGTTGCACTGACCGCATGATTCCTCTTTAAGAAAATCCAGAAAATATCGGGCCACGTCCACCATACAAGTGTCCTGATCCATGACAATCATACCACCGGACCCCATCATGGAACCCACTTTGATGAGTTCATCAAAATCGACACCCAGACCTAAAAATTGCTCGGGAATGCACCCGCCGGAAGGGCCTCCGGTTTGAACTGCTTTGAATTTTTTCTTTTTCGGAATGCCGCCCCCGATGTCAAAAACGATCTCCTTAAGTGAAATTCCCATGGGAACTTCCACCAACCCGGTGTTCTTCACTTTACCCACCAGACTGAAGACTTTCGTTCCTTTACTGTGTGCTGTGCCCATTTTGACATAACTGTCGGCGCCCTTTAAAAGAATCACCGGAACATTTGCATATGTTTCCACATTGTTTAAATTCGAAGGCTTGTCTCTAAACCCTTTTTCCACCGTATGGATATATTTGGCCCTGGGTCTGCCCACCTTTCCCTCCAGAGAAGCCATTAATGCTGTTGATTCTCCACAGACGAAAGCGCCGGCACCGGTTGAAATCTTGATGTCAAAACTAAAATCTGATCCTGCGATATTTTCACCGAGAAGCCCGTATTTTTTCGCACTTTTAACAGCGGTTACCAGCCTTTTTACCGCAAGAGGATATTCATTTCGAACATAGAAAAATCCCTGACTTGAACCGATGGCCCGTGCCGCAATCAACATACCTTCAAGAACGCTGTGTGGGTCGCCTTCTAAAATGCTTCGGTCCATGTATGCACCGGGATCACCCTCATCAGCATTGCAGATGATGTATCTTTCACCGTTGTGCTTGGCACACGTATCCCATTTAATGCCTGTGGGGAATCCGCCCCCGCCGCGACCCCTTAACCCCGAGTCCTTAACCGCCTGGATGATTTCTTTGGGCGCCATATCCTTTAGCGCTTGAATAAAGGCCTGATAACCTCTCCTGGCGATGTATTCTTCTATGCTGTCAGGATCGATGTAACCACAATTCCGCATGGCAATCTTTACTTGTTTATTAAAAAATGGGACATCTTCTAAAATGGGAACGTCCGCTAAAGAGGTAACATCGGCCATAGGATTTTGTATGCCGTCTTCCAGAAATGAACGCGGATCTTGCATCTGCCCCAGAATCCACTTTTTATTGAAATTGCCTTCCTTATAATCCTGGATCATATCCAGAATTTTATCTTCCGTTATATTCCTGTAAATAAGACGAGGTTTTCCTTTTTCGAATATTTCAACCAGTGGTTCAAGTTCGCAGAAACCGATACAACCGGTCTTGTTTATGCTAACGCCGTTGTTGCCGGAAAATTCTTTTTCAGCCTTTTCTAGT
>JASFGF010000030.1:0-13953 GCA_050123915.1 Desulfobacterales bacterium
CCATAGGTTCTCCGGCCATTTCGTAGTCGTTTTCCCTTTGAAACAACCCGTAACGTCATTTTAACTCCGAGTTCCGAGGTGTGGACAATAATGTATTTTGTCTGTTTGCGCCTGATCTTTTTATAACTCGGGTTCAACCGTGAACGGTAATCTACAATGGAACGCTGAAAGTTCAGGCGATCTGTACGAGTATATGCGGCTGAAAATTGTGGCAGATTCAAAATAAAAACAAGACATAAAGAAACAACCCATATCCATCGTTTATTATAAATTTTTGAAAAGTCATCCATAAGTTCTATTACATTCAATACGCTTGCATTAAATAAATATTTATGAAAAATATAGTAATGCTGTTTTTAAGATACGTGTCGTTACAGCATTTGAGTATATTCGTGTTCAATCGACAAAAAAATATTCTAGCCGAAGTTGAGACGAGATGTCAACCGCCGCTTTTTTTATAAAAAGGAAACATCATGGGTGACCAGCCAAATAAAATCATATGTTCCATGGTTCGGGTGAGTAAGTATTACGATAAAAAACCAGTGCTTAAAGACATATCACTGTCGTACTTTTACGGTGCCAAAATCGGTGTTTTGGGACTTAACGGCTCTGGGAAAAGCTCTCTTTTACGCATCATGGCGGGCAAGGACACGGAATTTAACGGGGAGTTGATTCTATCTTCGGGACACACGGTGGGATATTTGGAGCAGGAGCCTGTCCTTGACGACACCAAAAGCGTCAAAGAAATCGTTGAAGAGGCGGTGCAGACCACCGTTGAACTCATGAATGAATTCAACCGCATCAACGAAACGTTCGCCGAACCCATGTCCGATGAAGAGATGACGCGCCTGATCGAACGACAGGGAGAGGTCCAGGAAAAACTGGATGCAGCGGATGCGTGGGACCTGGACGCCCGCCTGGAAATGGCCATGGATGCACTGCGTTGTCCGCCAGGAAATACATTGGTAAACGTGCTGTCCGGGGGTGAAAAACGCCGGGTGGCCCTTTGCAGATTATTGCTTCGCAAGCCGGACATTCTGCTTTTGGACGAACCCACCAATCATCTGGATGCCGAAACCGTGGCCTGGCTGGAGCATCATCTTCATCAGTACCCGGGAACCGTCATTGCAGTGACCCACGACCGGTATTTTCTGGATAATGTTGCCGGCTGGATTCTGGAGCTCGATCGGGGTCATGGCATTCCCTGGAAGGGCAATTATTCCTCTTGGCTCGAACAAAAAAAGGAACGCCTCAGACAGGAGGAAAAGTCCGAAAGCCATCGCCAAAAAACCCTTCAGCGGGAGCTGGAATGGATCAGAATGACCCCCAAAGCCCGGCAAGTCAAATCCAAGGCTCGAATCAGTGCCTATGAAAAACTGCTGACCCGTGAAAGCGCACAGCGGGCCGGAGATCTTGAAATCTACATACCGCCGGGACCGCGTCTTGGCAATCTGGTGGTTGAAGCCGAAAATGTATCCAAAGGATACGGCGATCGGCTCCTGATCGAGAACATGTCATTCTTTTTGCCGCCGGGCGGTATTGTCGGTGTGGTGGGACCCAACGGTGCCGGAAAAACCACGCTGTTCAAGATGGTAACAGACCAGGAAACACCGGATGCGGGCAGTATCCGTATCGGACAAACCGTTCGAATGGCCTATGTGGATCAGAACCGGGAAAGTCTTGATCCGCAAAAAACCATTTGGGAAGTGATTTCAAACAAAGAAGATGTGATCGAACTCGGCAACATGTCCATCAAATCCCGGGCCTACGTGGCCCGATTCAATTTTACCGGTGCGGACCAGCAAAAAAAGGTCGGCATGCTCTCCGGCGGTGAACGCAACCGCGTGCATCTGGCCTGCATGCTTAAACAGGGCGCCAACGTCATTCTCCTTGACGAGCCCACCAACGACCTGGACGTGAACACCCTCCGGGCCCTGGAAGAGGCTCTGGAAAATTTCGCCGGGTGTGCGGTGGTGATCAGCCATGACCGTTGGTTTTTAGATCGTATTGCCACGCATATCCTGGCCTTTGAAGGAGACAGCCGGACAATATGGTTCGAGGGGAATTATTCGGAATACGAAGCAGACCGCAAAAAACGGCTGGGCGCAGAAGCCGACCGCCCTCACAGAATCAAGTACCGACAGCTCACCCGGGATTGACCGGTCTGTAAACTGCCGCGAATCCATGGAATAAAGGAAAATAATTCAATGAAACAACATCCATTGGCTGGAAAGCCGGCGCCAAAATCTATGCTGGTCAACATCCCCAGGTTGATTGCGTCTTACTATACCCTGGAACCATCCGGTCCGGTATCGTTTGGAACCTCCGGACACAGGGGCTGTGCCTTTAACGGCACATTTAATGAGATGCATATCGCTTCAACCACACAGGCCATTTGCGAATATCGGACATCAAAGGGAATCACCGGCCCTTTATTCCTGGGTTTTGATACCCATGCACTTTCCGAGGCCGCATTCAGGACATCTCTGGAAGTTTTTTCTGCCAACAACGTTCACGTGATCATCCATGACAAAGACGAATACACCCCGACGCCGGTGATCTCTTTTCTAATACTGGAATACAATAAGGGCAAAACAAAAGGATTTGCAGACGGCGTAGTGATCACACCTTCTCATAATCCACCCCGGGACGGCGGATTCAAATACAACCCTCCCCAGGGCGGTCCTGCCGACGTGGATGTCACCGCCTGGGTCCAGGACCGGGCAAACCAGCTTATGAACTCCCATGAATCGGATATCTTGAGGATTCCCTATGAAAAAGCGCGAAAGGCACCTACCATCCACACCCAGGATTTTATGACACCGTTCGTTAGCGCACTTTCTGAGGTCATCGATATGGAGATCATTCAAAAGCAGGGTGTCCGGATCGGGGTGGACCCCATGGGGGGGGCCGGTGTGCATTTCTGGGAACCTATTGCCGAAAAATACAACCTGGATATTACGGTCGTGAACACAGATGTCGATCCGACATTCGGATTCATGACCGTTGATTCGGACGGGGAAATCAGGATGGACTGCTCATCTTCTTATGCCATGGCAAACCTGATTGGTATGGCAGACAAGTTCGACATTGCCTGGGGAAATGATTCCGATTTCGACAGACATGGGATTGTATGTCCCAGCGGACTGATGAACCCGAATCATTACCTGTCCGTCGCCATCTGGTATCTGCTGCAGAACAGGCCAAAATGGAGAAAAGATCTTGCAATAGGCAAGACATTGGTCAGCAGCAGCATGATCGACAACGTCGTGGGCGGATTAAATAAAGCGCTTTACGAAGTTCCGGTGGGGTTTAAGTGGTTTGTTGACGGCTTGTTGGGTGGAACCGTTGCCTTTGGCGGTGAAGAAAGTGCCGGGGCATCCTTTTTGCGAAAAGACGGTTCTGTGTGGACCACGGATAAAGACGGATTTTGTATGTCGCTTCTGGCTGCGGAAATACTGGCAAAAACTGGAAAAACACCGGATGAAATCTATGTCGACACATTGGTCCCTAAATATGGGGAACCGCATTACAAAAGAGTGGACGGCCCGATTTCCGACGAACAGAAAAAGCTTTTAAAAGACCTGACGCCCGATGCGATTAAAACGCCCACACTGGCCGGGTTGCCCATTACGGCGGTGATGACCACCGCTCCGGGAAACAACGCCCCGATTGGCGGGGTCAAGGTCGTGATCGATGATGGATCATGGTTTGCCATCCGGCCGTCAGGCACGGAACCCAAAATGAAGCTTTATATCGAAAGTTTTGGCGGAGAAAAACGCTGGCAGCAAATCCATGACAAAGCATTGCCTCTGATATTCGGGAAAAAATAGAAAAACCCGGGTTTCGGTAGTTTTACCCTAAGTGATACCTAATAATTTGGTATACGTTTCTAAAAGCCTTTCGACAAATGACACGATTTTTTCATTGGTTTCAAGGAATTGAATGCCGGTTCGAAACTTTCCAAAATTTGCAGCATTGCAATAAACGACCTTTCCTTTAATATTCACCGATTCATCTTCAATATCGATAGACAGCCTTAGAACATCTTGCCATTCAAACGGGTCATCGGTTTCTATGAGGATTCCCCCCTGGCTGATATTTATAGACTTTCCTCTCCCCTCCTTTGCATGGTTACCGCTGTCATCCAGACAACGATAAGAGAGGAGGTTGTTTATATTGACTCTCGGATGTTTTCTTTTTTCTACAAACGTCAAGTTTCGCCTCCTTCCCATAAAAGGGTTGTTCCGCCAAGCATATTATGGCCAGTACATTTGAGAAATGAAAGGCTTCACCTCAATTGAGGTTTTACATGAAGCTATCTCAAAATAATCTTTTGGCCCAACCTCGGCGTTGAAGCCTCGTTTTAAGTCCTCGACATACTATAGTATGCGTGTCGAAGATCCCGTCAACAGTCGGGGCGGGTTAAAACTCGGCTCCGCCTTTTTGTCCCGCTTGGTTTTAGCGGGGGCTCTTGAACCAAAATCTTTATTTTGAGATGGCTTCATTATCCCTACCAAGTGGAATCACTGAAATTGTATACGGCTCGTCTATTTTCGTATTGACAAGCAGACCGGTTGGATATTCCCACGGCATGTCCATGTTGATAACGATCAATTCGTCGCCACGTATGAGCACTTCGCATGGCTGGTCCAGGGATCCATCGGCTCCATCTGTATCCGGATTTTTGTGTAACGTTTGAACATTTCCCTTCATATCCACCACGTGAACAGCGTTATTCAATATATCAGCAACATATATACGATTATCTTCCTTTCTCCACACAATACCGTCAGCAGAAACCATGTCATTACTATCGGCAAACAGACTGGTCTCGATTGGTTCACCTTTATCATCGAAACGTGTCTTATAAATCAACCCGTCTTCAATAATACTGGTATAAAGATTTCCCTTCCCGTCTACGGCCACACCATCGGCTCCGAACCCGATTCTTCCGCTGGATTGAAACACTTCCAACAAATGTCTTTCAGGATTATTTTCATCGTAAGGGGGCAATATCAAACAACCGTTTTTCAACTCGTCAATTTTGAAAGCATAGACCCCGCTGAGAAGCTGTGGATTCTCATCACCCTTGTTATCGTGGGCGAGAACCGATTCAGTTACGAATAAGGTGCCCCCTTTCCACACCAAACCGTTGGCAACAATGAACCCCTCCACAACAACATCCACGCTAACGGGCCGCTCGTCTATGACATTGATTCGAAGAAGACGGGATTGGTAATGGTGATCCCAAAAAAACTGCATATCGGCCACATAAAGATTGCCATCAGGCCCGAAAGCACAGTCCATGGGACCGATCTTCCCTGTATCGGGATGCATGTCTTCTTTACGAAATTCATACCATACGGTCAATTCGTTGTTCTTATCGATTTTCACCATCTTCGGTGGGGCGGGCCTTTCAATCAACCCGTCTTTCAACAATGCGCCGTTGTTGAAATTCGGTATTGACAGGATGATATTTCCCGCTGCATCCAATGCGGCTCCGTCTGGAGTGTTGCAGGACGCCGGCAAACGAACGAGTAACCGGACAGTATGTTTTTCATGCATTTTTTTTGGGGTTGAAGCACAGCCAGCCACCAAATAAATTGCTGCTATTAATGATGCAAATTTCGCTACCTTATCGCGTTTCATGATGACCCCTCTTTATCTGCTGGAAGCAAGATACATCGCTGCAAAGACAATGATAATTTGACAGGTGATACTATATCATTTTTAACGATATCACAACAGTTATGGAACTTCAAAAATCTTCGGTACATACAATAAATTAAACCGAGCCGGTGATGGCCCTGCCCTATTAACATAAAGGATATAATTTGACGAAATATGAAATATACCGGATATTGTTCAAGGGGAATTTGGCGGTGTTTGGGCTGTCTATTGGATTCGCCAACGCATGACAACGGAAATCAGGCATAAATATTTATAAATTTGGCGTACCTGGGGTTTATCAATCTTCTTCCGTCAGATCCATAATTACCATCTGATTCTTCGGGCACACATATTGTATATACAATTTGTTCTCGATATTGTCGGGGATACAGGTCGCAGGAAACCGCCTCCAGTTTAGTGACGGAGGGCACGGGAAAAAAGTTTTCAGCGGGTACCAACGCTTTGACATTACTGATAATCACAGGCAAACTCCGGATCTATTAAATTTTAAACAAAAAAAACCGAACAACCCTTTTCCTCAAGGCAACCCGGCCATCTAAATATAGATCCGTGGCTTTCCGTCTCCCGATCGCTCGGGATTTAGCTTTGTCTTTTGGATACAGTGCCTAATTTTTTTTGCAAAATTTATGCCCAATGAAATATTTTTAATTTTACATAATATTTCAGCCAGTTACTTGTTCTTAAATCGTATCGTCTAAAGAAACTGTGAGGCAAATGCCACAATATTTATTAGATTCTTTTAATATTGTGTAATTTAGGTAACAAAGATAATATGACGATAATTTCATTTTCGCCAAGCGGATAAACCCATCTGAGACGGATAAAGCTCGCGATACAACCGTCACAACCCCTGTAAAAGATTTAAAACTTCCAGAGGCTCGTCAATAATTTTACCTGCGCCACTTTCTTTTAGCTCTTTTCGTGGACGAAAACCCCAAAGCACGCCAACAGGAAACATGCCGGCGGAAACAGCTGTTTTCATATCTATGGCGGTATCTCCGAGATAAAGGAAATGAGAGGGTGGTATGGACAATCTTTTTGCGACTTCAAGCGCTCCCTGTGGATCCGGCTTACGGGGAACCGAATCACGTTGTCCCAAAACAACATCAAAATCCCATTTTGAAAGAAAGGTTTTTGCACAGTTTTTTGTAATGGCATCCGGCTTGTTCGACAAAATGCCAAGTTTCAGGCCTTTTGTCTTTAATGTATCCAACAGGTTGGGTATGCCAAGATAAAGTTTGGACGTTACATTATAATTACGGGTATAATCTTCAATATATTCTTTATAACAGACATCGATAATCTTTTCTTTACGATATTTTTTGGGCAATGCCCGTTCAATAAGGATTCTTGAGCCATCACCGACAAATTTCCGATAAGCAGAGATCGCATGTGTTGGAAATTTTTTACTGGACAGTACTCTGTTTACAGCATCACCGATATCATTTAGGGTATCGATCAATGTTCCATCAAGATCAAAAAGTACAGCTTCAAATATCATGTTTCTTTGTTATCCCGGTTTCATTATAAATTTCACTACAAGCCTAAATTACATATCATTGCAACTGCCTAATAGCAATGATCTTTTATACACTGTTTTACAATATCTTACCGCCATCGTCGGATGGGAATTGTTTATATCGGTTTGTATCTATATTATATAATTTCAATTGGTTTTAGCTTAATAGTTAATCCATTTTATTTGCTTTATAAATGTAATCGAACGATTTATATATTCTTTTATGAATAATTAGAAAAAAATAGGGGCTAAAGCACTTTTCTCAAGAAACTTCGAGTCCGGTCGTTCTGAGGGTTTGAAAAAAATCTCTTCAGGAAGGTTTTCTTCCACAATAACACCTTCATTCATTGATTTTTTTCCTACCGATGCGCTTCCAGACAGGCAACCCCATCGTTTCCAACAACCGCATGATGGGACACGCCGGCCGGCAGATCGAGCCGGTCACCGGTATGCAGTAAAATTTTATCCCCGGTATCAGGCAATCCAAATGTGATCGATCCCTTTACGACATAAATCACTTTATGAAAGGTGTGCGAGTGGGTGCTGTAAACTTCTCCCGGGCCGTTAGACCAGCGATAGGGTTTCAAATCTTCAGCAGCTAAGATGTTACGGATCGCTGCCTCATCCGGCGCCGGGTCCTCCGGCCATTTACGAACCTCAATGCCGTTTGGTCTCATACGTTGTTTTCCTTCTGATCACCAGAATATTTCATAAAAATTTTCGAGGGTACTTTTTTGAATAAAGGATCGGATTTGATCCCGATGATGCTTTCATTTAACGACTTTTAATTTATGTGTCTCCCGTAACTTGTTCCACATTGCATCAATTATGGCAAAGGATGCCTCATCCACATTCAATTGTGTATTTTTGTACACAAATCTACAGGACTCCATGAGTTCACGGTTGCCGTGCCAGAGACGGAATGCATTTCGGATATATGCACCCAGATTAGAATTGAGATCCACAAGTTCATCATGTGTCATATTTGCGATGATAACTTTATCCTTTAACGCCATTTCCAATATCAATCTTTCTACAGCTTCATGAATGGTTTTTGGAAGAGCCGGTTGTTTCTCAAGATAGTCTTTTTTGGAATAATCGGTGATGGCCCGATGGGAAGAAACATTCATTAAATCCAGTATCAATGTTCTCTCAAGCAAAAGTTTGGTGTGTTTTCCTGCGTGGAGATTTACGGTTGTACTCGGGGCAACCACATAAAGAACATCAATGTGTCTCAAATGAATCCAGTCATTGACCAGAGATGCGGCATGAAACGCAATCGTTTGATTAAGATCGACACCAAGAAGCTGATGTCTGTTCTTCAACGTTTCTCTCTCAGCGCGATAAAGATCTCCGGTGAGTTTGCCGTAGTATATGATGAGTGTCCCTTTTGAATCTTTTACATTCTGTACGATACACTCCGCATAATCATTGGTCGGCATTTCTCGAAGATCATAATTCTCATGCAAGATGCCGGTTTCAGTGGTCCGGCCTTTTGGTATCCAACCGCCATGGTCAATTCCCAGTTTGATTGCAGCATCAAGGGCCGCCTGATCAGCACTTGTTTGTCCGCCTGAAATGATTTTCTTGAGCATTATTCTTTCTCTATAGGTTTTAACGGAATCAGGGAATCAAAAGCGTGGACCCGGTGGTTTTACGATCCTCGAGTTCCCTATGGGCTCTGGAAGCCTCTGCCAGAGGGTATGTCTGTCGGACCTCGATCTTAACCGCACCTTTTTTTACCACATCGAACAGATCTTGCGCATGGGCAAGCAAATCCTTTCGACTGGCGGTATAAGCCATAAGGCTCGGCCGGGTAAGGAACAAAGAGCCTTTGGCAGCGAGAATCCCGGTGTCTATTGGCGGAATCGGGCCCGAAGACTGGCCAAAACTCACCATCACCCCCATGGGGCGCAGGCAGTCAAGTGATTCCATGAACGTGGATTGACCCACGGAATCATATACCACATCAACCCCCTTTTCTTTCGTAATCTCTCTTACCCGTGAGACAAAGTCTTCGTCCCGATAGAGAATAGGGTAATCACAGCCATGGTTTGCCGCAAGATCCGCCTTTTCAGGTGAACCCACCGTTCCGATCACCGTAGCACCGAGATATTTAGCCCACTGACAGACAATCAAACCCACGCCTCCGGCGGCGGCCTGAATCAGGATACGATCACCTGCTTTTACCTTGTAACAGCCGTGCAACAGATATCGCGCGGTCATTCCTTGAAGCATCATGGCTGCCGCCTGTTGGGTTGAGATGGACTCCGGAAGCTTTACCAGGCGATGGGCAGGAATGATTCTGGCTTCGGCATAAGCCCCCGGAGGCAAACCGGCGTATGCCACACGGTCCCCTTTCGTGAATTCACTCACACCTTCTCCAATACCTTCGACCACACCGGCGCCTTCCATCCCGGGAATGGCCGGTAGAGCAGGCAAGGGATAGAGACCGGTACGGTGATACACATCAATGAAATTCAGGCCGATGGCTTCCTGGCGAAGCAAAATCTCACCCGGTTTCGGCTGTCCCGGATCATACCCTTCCCAGCGCAACACCTCAGGACCGCCTGTTTCATGCATAATAACGGCGTTTATCATATGACTTCTCCTTTCCCCTGCTGATGAGCTATTTTTCAATTTCCGCACCGAAATATTATATTAAATCGCCTGGTTTTCGACAATGATTATTTTAGAACCTGTCTCAAAAAGAAGATTATCCATTCAGCGGCTGTTTCGAAATGCACCCCGACCTCTCAATTAATTAGGAGGCTCACCATCTCCCTCTTCACGGGGATGCTCAAGATTAAGTACATATATCGTTTTATCATCAACCACTTTAAGGGTTACAAATCCATATGAGTAATAAAGATATCCATAAAACCTGCCATCAGGCCCTAAAATCTCGTTGAGCCAGGGTTCATACTGCGTGGTCGGATAGATCCATTTTGTCATCTCTATCAAATCTTTTTGTTTCTCGACCTTTTTCCACCGATCACCCACCAGCCTTGTATCATTGTTTTTCGGATCGAACATAATCCCCAAAGGTGCTCGAACGTTGAATCCATCATAATGATCGGAATAATAAATGTGATAATTATCCCATTTATCTATTAAATCTTGAACGGTCACCGTGTTCTGGCTTTCGGGTAAGATTTTGAGTTTTCCGTAGTTATTTTGCCATGATGCACAACCGGAGATAATAACGGCGAGCAAAAAAACACTTAGGAAACTATATTTATTGATTGTTTTCATCTATTTTATCTCCTGACAAATTGTATTGCTTTGAATTTATTTTGTACCAAACACACGCTTCAGCAGATCCGTCGTCCGCTTGGCAGGGTTCTGGCGAATAGCAGCTTCTTCCTTGGCCATATAATGAAAGATTCCGTCCATTCCTTTCTCAACGACATAATCTGTTAAGTCAGCCTTCGCGTCCGGCACAAAAGGAACGGATCGATATTCTTTCATAGCGCTGTCATAAGCCCGAACAGCTCCCACTTCGGAAAGGCTTTTGTTGACAACGGGTTCCATCTCTTTTGCAAGAGAAGGAGACATTTTACTTCGAAAATATCGGGTGGCAGCGTCCTCCGGACCTTCATATATCTTCTTTACATCTTCAAAACTCATTTCCGTGATCGCCTGCAAGAAAATATTTTTAGCCTTTGGCGTCGCCACCTCCGCAGCCCGGTTGAGTTTCAACTCAAGGTCGTTAAGCAGATCGGACATCCCGACTTTATCCAACACAGATTTTACGGTGTCCAATTGTTTTGGCAACGGTATATGAACGGCTGAATCTGTATTAAATCCGTCCTTACGGCCTAACCGGGCGACCACATTCTCCGAACCGACACGAAGCGCATCTTTAAGCCCGTCACCGATTTCCTTCACAGTAAGACCGGACGTCCCGCTGTTTTCTCCGTAGGCTTTGAGAAAATCAGCTCCTTTTTCCATCCAATTGTTCCCGGCTTCTGCTGCACCGAATATTAAAGAAATCAAGATAAAAAACATGCCAGTAATCATTATTATTCGATGCTTAATAAATTTCAAAAAATACGGATGCATGATAATCACCTCCCCGGCAGGGTTGCCGGTCAAATTTTTCGATATAGAAATCGAAGGTTTTTTCGCTATAGGTATTTTATTCTTTGATCAAGGACTTTTCAAAAATCCCTCATGGATTCCCCATCGAGACGATTATATCGAACTCTTTGGCGGTCACAGGCTGAATTGAAAGACGCATTCCCTTGCGAAGCAGCATCATGTTTTCGAGACCGGAAACCGTCCTTAGTTTGGCCAAAGGAATCGGTTCGGCAAATTGGCTCTCGAAACAAATGTCCACCATGTACCAAACGGGATTTTCAGATGTGCTTTTTGGATCAAAGTGTTTACTTTTCGGATCCCATGCCGTGAAGTCCGGATATCCGGTTTTGACAACTCTTGCGGTTCCCACCACCGAAGGCTTGACGCCACTGTGGTAAAACAGAATACGATCCCCGATGCGCATCTCATCCCGCATAAAGTTGCGAGCCTGATAGTTTCGAACACCATCCCAGTGCTCTGTCTGATCTGGACTGTTTTTTAAGTCCGTAATCGAAAATTCACTCGGTTCTGATTTCATCAGCCAGTAGTTTTCAGTCATTTCAACTCCAGTTTCTTATAAAACTTAAAATCTGTTCAATGAGAGCGAAAAATATTTTCCGAATCATACACAAGTCGAAGACGTCTATAGAAAGTCTCGGATATTTAGGTGTTATCTGAGCCCGCTATTGCAGCCAACACCTCATTGACTGCATCACACAGCTTTAGCAGGTTTTCTTTGCCAACAATTCGAATCCTTTGCCCGGGAACACACTCAAACGATGGGCACAGAATGTGCAAAACCACACTTGCACCCGACTCAAATATTTCCACAGTATTCCCACTTAATTCAAGGGTCCTGATTGTCGGTTCATCCATGTCGCCTCCTTAATACAGAACTGTTTTGGAATAAGCTTTTCACTTGCCCTCTATCAATGCAAAGACAATTTAATTTAGAAGCCATCTCAAAATAAAGATCATCGAATGATGGTTGGCCGCACAATTATATCAATGACAACAAAATTGATAGACATTACGAATATAATGTTTTTTTTGAAATCTGCAACAGCAGATAAGATCTGAATGGCCTTTACCCGTCCTTGGTTTTATTGATACCTTAAATTTTTCAAGATTGTCGACCTCGGTGGTTTTCAGGCATCGTCACATTCGTTAGAAATGATGGACGTCCCAAAGTCCTTTGTCCAAAATCCAGAAAACCTGGACATTTTTGCCAAATGAATGCAGAATGTAAAGATCCTAGAAGCCATCTCAAAATAAAGATTTTGGTTCAATATCCCCCGCTAAAACCCGGCGGGACAAAAAGGCGGAGGCGAGTTTTAACCCGCCCCGCCTGTTGACGGGATCTTCGACACGTATACTCAAGTATGTCGAGGACTTAAAACGAGGCTCCAACGCCGAGGCTTGTCCGCCTCACCGCCAGCGGCATCTACGACTGGCGGGTTGGGCCAAAAGATTATTTTGAGATTGCTTCTAGTTTAAAGAACCAGACGTTGCTTTGCCTCTTTACATAAACTCAGGAGATGATGAATATGAATTGGAATCCGATTTATACGGCCTATCCAATCAACCAGGAGATGATCTGGCTGAACAATTGTGGTACGACACCTGCAGGAACACACATCGTAAAAGCGATTTCCCGATTCATGGAGGGCTACGCCCGCAAAGGCATTTTCACCGAGGTGGCCGGCTACGCGAAAGTCCAGAGCAATATAAAAAACATTCTTTCCAAGCTGTTGAATTGCCTGCCCGATGAACTGGCCTTGATACACAACACTGCTGAAGGGATGAACTTTATCTCCCACGGATTAAAACTATCGGCCGAAGATGAAGTTGTCCTGCTTGAAAACGAATACCCGAGCAACATTTATCCCTGGCGACATCTGGAGAAAAAGGGTGTGAAACTGGTTACTGCATCCATGGAAACATCACCAGAAACATTTCTAAAAGCACTGAAACGTGTCATAACTGTAAAAACCCGCGCAATCTCCTTGTCGGCAGTGCACTGGTGTACCGGCATGCCTCTCCCCTTGGAGCAAGTTGGTAAATTATGCAAAGAAAACCGCATCGATTTTGTGGTTGACGGGGCCCAGGGGGTGGGCATGCAACCCTTGGATATCCGAACCACCAACATTGACTACATGACGTTTTCAGCCTGGAAGTGGCTTTTGGGACCGCTTGGACTGGGGGTTCTTTTTATTTCCAAAGAAAAGCTGAACGACCTTGATCCGGTATTCATCGGAACGGCATCAGTGACAAATGACCTGGAATATCTTCCCTACAAGTCAGAACTCAAACCCACGGCAGATCGCTTCACCATTTCAACTGCCAACTTCAATGACTGGGTCTATTTTGAAGCGGCCCTCGAATTTCTTCAGGATATCGGCTTTTCAACGGCGCGAGAGCGTATCTATGAGCTGAGTGCTTACTTGCGAGACGGTCTTTCGGACATAGGATTTAAGCTTTTTTCAGATCATTTCCAGGATTATCCTACCGGGATTGTTGTTTGTGAAAAACCAGGAGTCACAACGGATGCCGTCATGAAGCATCTTAAACAAAACAAGATTGTTGTTGCCGAGCGTCTTGGAAAAGTCCGGTTTTCACCCCACGTATATATTTCACCCGAGCAGATTAATGACGTT
>JASFGF010000031.1:0-13917 GCA_050123915.1 Desulfobacterales bacterium
GAATCTGGTGGGCGGGGAGCTAAAAGGGTACACACAGCTTTTACAGGAATCCCGTCAGCAGGCATTGGACCGAATGGTTGATCAGGCACGTCAACTCGGCGCCAATGCCATCATTAATGTGAGATTTTCGACCTCCTCGGTTGCCCAGGGGGCTGCTGAGTTATATGCATATGGAACAGCCGTTCTTGTAGAGTAAAAGGAGATTGCCGGTGTATAATTTATTATTTTTCATCACTCTGATCGCAGTTGGTTATCTGGCGGGCACCATTGCAGAACGATACCACTACCGGTCCATCGATCACCGTGAAAAAATGTTCATTAATTTGCCTGCCGTGACCATAAAAACGGTCAACTATCCTGATGATAAGATCCAATCTGCTGAATTGGTGTATGGCAGTGCCGTCATTTCCATCGATTATTTTAAACGATTTACAGCATCACTTCGCAATATCTTCGGAGGTACCGTCAAGTCATACGAAAGCCTCATTGACCGGGCACGCCGGGAAGCGCTCCTTCGCATGAAGAAAACGGCCGGTGGTTCAAAGATCATTGTCAATGTCCGAATCGAAACATCCACCATTGGCAGAAATGCCAATAAAAGGGGCGTGGGGTGTTTAGAGGCCATCGCTTACGGGACTGCCCTGACGATGGATCAGTAGATGAAATATACGCCCCGGTTACCGAAATCGAATGTCAATGTAACGCCTACCTCGATGTTAAGAGAATTTTTCGTCCTCACCCTCTCTTTGCTCGGTATTGTCATTGCAATCTATATCCTACTGGGGTTTGCGGTAGATCTGATTGTACCAAGGATTTCAACCGATCTTGAAGCAAAAATGTCAAAACTCTTTATTCGATCCGTAGATGCCGAGAATATCGATTCGGAATGGGGAGGCTATGTCCAATCCCTTGTAGAGAGCCTTCAGAAACGTTGTACGAAACTGCCGTACCACTTCAAAGTTCATGTGCGAAACGCTTCATCGGTCAATGCATTGGCTCTGCCAGGCGGTCATATTATTGTTTTTACAGGACTTTTGGATAAGATGACATCTGAAAACGAACTGGCATTTGTTTTTGCTCATGAGATGGGCCATTATGCCAACCGGGATCATCTTCGTGGCGTGGGAAGGGCTTTTGTGTTCATAACCATCTCAACTTTTTTATTTGGTACAGACAGTAATATCAGCAAAATGCTGGCCCAGGCTTTGAATATTACGGAATTGAGCTTTTCCCGGAACCAGGAAACCCGTGCAGACGAATTTGCACTCGAACTATTAAATTGCGCTTATGGTAACGTCGCCGGTGCAACGGATTTTTTTAAAAAGATCCCCAAAGAACAGGACCCTGGAAAATTCGGCCATTACTTTGCATCGCATCCGGAGAATCTGAAGCGAATTGTCGATCTTAACAAAATAATTCGAGACAGAGGATTTAAAACAGCAGGGGAAAAACCCCTTCCAGAAATTGTACGATTATCAAGAAATAAATGAGAAATTAGGCATTTGAATGAATATACATTAACCAGTGCCCATCCATGAGTTCAAAATGAACACAATGGATGGACACTAACCAGAAAGGATAACCCTGACATGCAAATTACCTTTTATGGTGCCGTTCGCGAAGTTACAGGATCAATGCATCTGATCGAAACCGGAGACAATCGTATTTTACTCGACTGTGGGATGTTTCAGGGCCGTCGAAAAGAAACCGATGAAAAAAACCGAACCATTCCGATCGATCCGGCGACCCTTACAAATGTCGTGCTTTCACATGCCCATATCGATCACTCGGGTCGAATTCCCATTTTGACAAAAAACAATTTCCACGGGCGTGTATTCTGTACAAGGGCCACGGCAGATGCTAGTGACTACCTCCTTAGGGATTCCGCCTATATCCAGGAATCGGATGCCGATTATCTGAACTATAAAACCGTCCGATCATTTTTGGCCGAATTGGGCTCCTCCGGTCCAAATAAAAGGATTTCAAAAAAGAAACTCACGAATATCAAAAAGGAGCTAAAAGGGGAAGGTCATCGGATTAACACCGAAAAAATCAACGAACTCCTTTTGAAATATCGTCTTGAAGGCGTGGTACCGCTATACAGCATTGAAGATGCTGAAAATGCCCTTGATGCTTTTGAAGGATATCCATACCGAAACTCGGCAACGATCGGAAAAGATGCCACCTGCACGTTTTATGAAGCCGGCCATATTTTGGGATCAGCCATATCCATTCTTAAATTCCGCGAAAACGGAGGACAATATACCATATGTTATACCGGTGATATCGGAAGGTTTGAGAAACCGATCATAAAAAATCCTGCCCTTTCTTTCCTGAGTGAGGATCTTGATGTGGATTTGATGATTATGGAAAGTACTTACGGCGATCGTGTCCACGAGCCGATAAAAGATTTAAAACCTGGGTTGAAAAAGATTTTTACTGAAACTTTTGAGCGAAATGGATCTGTTATTATACCGGCCTTTGCCTATGGGCGCACCCAGGAGCTGTTATATCTCATTCACGAATTGTATAATGAAGGCGACGTCCGGAGGGTTCCGGTATATGTGGACAGTCCGCTGGCCACTAATATTACCCGGGTCTTTGGAGAACATCCTGAAGTATATGATAGCGAAACCCACGAAACCTTTTTAAAAAAAGGTAAAAATCCGTTCTTTTTCGATAAGGTTCGTTTTGTCGGCTCGGTGGAAGAATCCATGGCGCTGAACCGTGAAGAAAAACCGCATATCGTCATTTCGGCATCGGGGATGTGTGAAGCCGGCCGTGTCCTGCATCATCTGCGCCATAAAATCCACAACCCCCGTCATACGATCCTCATTGTCGGCTATATGGCTCAAAACACGCTGGGTCGCCGCATTCTCGAACAGGGACTCGAATATGAAAAATCAGGGCGAAAAGGTTCACCACCGTTATTAAAACTTTTAAATAAAACATACCCGCTGAAAGCGCATGTCGAAAAACTTGACGGCTTTTCCGCACATGGCGATAAGAACGAAATGCTTCGTTTTCTCAAAGAATCGAATTTGAAAATCAAACAGATCGTCGTTGTTCATGGCGAAGAGGATCAGTCCCTTGCATTTGCAGATCATTTGCAAAATGAAGGTTTTCCGGCAATTGTACCCCAACCGGGCGAAACAATTCGAATAGAAGCAGATTGATGACCGACGCTGCATATCAAAATAAAGACCTTTCCTTTTGGGCGGCTTCTTTTACGGTGTTTATCTGCATGCTCTTCGGCGCCAATGCCGTGGCCATTAAAATCAGTCTTGAAGGTATCGGTGTCTTTACCACGGCAGGCATCAGGTTCGGCGTTGCATCAATAACCATTTTTTTATGGGCAAAAATTACCGGACGATCTTTTAAAATTAAGAAGGAGCAGATCCTTCAACTTTTCGTGATCTCTATTGTTTTTACCGTTCAATTATCTCTTTTCTATCTCGGTCTCAGCAAAAGCAATGCGTCTCGTGGAACCCTGCTTGCGAATTTCCAGCCTTTTTTTACCCTGTTTCTGGCACATTTTTTTATTCCCGGCGATCAGATTACCAGACGAAAAATCATGGGCATCCTAATGGGATTTGCCGGGGTTGCTTTTGTATTTTTGGAGAAAAAAGGGGTTACGAGCGATTTTAATACAGGGGATACAATGATCCTGACGGCCGCTTTTCTCTGGGCCTGTAATGCGGTTTATACCAAACGGATTATCTCCGCATTTCAGCCGTTTCAAATTACACTCTTTCCAATGGTTTTTTCGGTGCCTTTATTCTTTTTGGGAGGTATGTTGTGGGATCACCCTATGATCACCTTTATTAATGGCAAGATTATCGGTGCCATGGTGTATCAGAGTTTAGTCACGGCATCTTTTGGTTTTGTGGTTTGGAACAGTTTGCTGCAAAAATACGGTGCTGTGGCGTTGCATTCTTTTATTTTTATTATGCCTATCACCGGCGTTTTGCTGGGGGGAGTGATTTTAGGAGAACCGATAACCGCAAACATCCTTATCGCCATGCTGTTGATTGTTGCCGGAATACTGATCATTCATTTTCGACAAAAGAAACCAATACCCCTGTCTTCCATCAGCAGGAACATATAGACGGTTTCAACCAGCGACTGTTGAAAAAATAATGTAGTAATGCTAATAAATAAAAAGCCATAAAACCAAAACGGCCAAAAGGTCAAGCCATGCCCAAACCATTTCAACATATTCGTTTAAATCTGGTTTCAAAGCTGATTCTATCCGTGGGCCTGACCTTGCTTTTGAGCATATCCACATGGGCCTATTTCAATATTAAATACCAGACCCAAAAGATCATGAAAGATATCATGGTGGGAACCGACAGGTTGAGCAATACCATTATTCTTGGCGCCCATTATGCCATGATGTTGAATTCAAGAGAAGACATCAATCATATTATTAACAATATCAGCAAGCAAAAAGAAATCGATACGATTCGGATATATAACAAAAAAGGACAAATAAAATTCTCGAACCGTACCTCTGAAATCGAACGGATGACCAATATAAAAGCAGAGGCCTGTGATGTGTGCCACCGGAAAGAACCGCCTCTGGCCGAACTCGATTTGTCACAAAAAACCAGGACGTTTTATTCTTCTCAGGGCCATCGCCTATTAGGGATTATCAGCCCGATCCGAAATGAAACCGGGTGTTCGTCCGATTCCTGTCATGTTCATCCCGAAGGAAAGAAGATTCTGGGAGCGCTGGATGTGGTCGTATCCCTTGAACAGACGGATAGCGACATTGCGTTTCTTGAAAACGGAATCATTGCCCTGGCTGTTTTTGCTTTTCTGGTAACCTCCGCCATTATTTTTGTCTTTGTGTTGAAATTTGTCAATCAGCCCATAAAAAAGCTGATCGATGCCAGCAATCTTATTGCCAGGGGCGAGTATTTAAGCAATATCGACATCAATCAAAATGACGAGATGGGACAACTCTTTGTGGCCATTAACAAGATGGGCAAAAGAATTGCCTCAAAGCAGGCCCAACTTAAAAAACAAAGAGACGAATACCAGAATCTCTTTGAACTTGTACCCTGTCTGGTTACCATTCAGGACCAAAACTATCAGTTGGTCAGCTACAACAAAGAATTTGAAGAAACGTTTAATCCAACCCCTGGAGATTTCTGTTTCAGTGTGTATAAGAAGCGTGATGAAAAATGTGAGGTCTGCCCGGTGGAAAAGACATTCGAGGACGGACAATCTCATTATGGCCAGGAAACCGGCATGGACAAAAACGGCAATACCACATACTGGCTTTCCAGGACATCGCCCATTCAGGATGCCCGGGGAAATATCGTTTCGGTTATGGAAGTATGCCTCGATATTACCCGCATGAAGCAGCTTGAAGAGCGGCTTGAAAAATCTGAAAGAAAATATTATGCCATTTTCAATAACATTCCGAACGCTGTTTTTGTATTGAACATGAATACGCTTGAAATACTCGACTGCAATAAAAGCGTCAAAGATGTGTATGGATTTGAAAAGGATGAAATAACCGGGAGATCCTTTCTGGATTTGTTTCTGGACGAGGAAAAGGATCATTATGCTTTTAAAATCATGACATCCGCCTACGTCAACCAGGCGAAACATGTTGACAAAGACGGTAAGACACTTTTTGCGGCCATCCGGGTATCACCGTCGGAGTACCTGGGTCAAAAAGTGCTTCTGGTGACCACCAGCGATATCACCAAACGGCTTGAAGCCGAACAGCAGCTCATTCATGCCGGAAAAATGGCAACATTGGGAGAAATGGCCACCGGTATTGCCCACGAATTGAACCAACCCCTTTCTGTGATTAAAACTGCAAGTAATTTTTGTTTAAAAAAAATAAACAGCAATGAAATTATCGAAGACAAAGACCTTTATACCATGCTTGAGAAGATCGATCGCAATGTGAATCGCAGCGCGAACATTATCAGTCATATGAGGCAGTTCGCCAGAAAGTCGGATGTGGTGTTGGCTGAGGTTCAGATCAACGACGTACTGAAAAGGGCTTTTGATATTTTCAGTCAACAGCTCAAAGTCAGAGGTATTGATGTGGCCTGGGATATCGAAGAAAACTTGCCGACCATCATGGCAGATCCCAGCCGGCTGGAACAGGTGTTTATCAACCTTCTTTTAAATGCCAGAGATGCCATAGAGGAAAAGTGGTGGTCTCCGGAGCCTGCCATCATGGGTCTGAAAAAGATTACACTTAAAACGACATTAGAAGGAAATACGGTGGTTGTTGAGGTCAGAGACACCGGCGTAGGGGTTTCAAAAGATATCGCCGATAAATTATTTGAGCCTTTTTTCACGACCAAGGAGGTGGGCAAAGGAACCGGTCTGGGCCTTTCAATCAGTTATGGGATTATCAAAGACTGCCAAGGAGATATCAAGGTGACCATGAACGAACAAGGGGAAACGTGTTTTCGAATCACTTTCCCCGCCAAGGAACCAAAACAATGAAAAAAACAATTTTACTGGTTGATGATGAGGCCGATCTCCGGGAAGTTTTGGATATTTCCTTGTCCGATACCGGGTATAACGTTCTGACCGCTGAGAATAGCACACAAGCCCTCAAGATTTTGGATGATAATGATATCCCGGTGGTGATTACCGATATCAAAATGCCCGGCATCGACGGCATCGAGCTGCTTCGAAAAATCAAAAGTAAAAATCCGGAAACAGAAGTGATTATGTTGACCGGCCACGGGGATTTGGAGCTTGCCATTAAAAGTTTAAAAAATGAAGCAACTGATTTTATTACAAAACCTATTAATGACGATGCGCTGGAGATGGCGCTTCAAAGGGCCTTTGAAAAAATTCAAATGCGGCAAAAACTAAAGAAGTATGATCGTAACAGGGCCATGTATGATGTTTTCATCAATGAACTGATTCAAGAAGATGTGATGATCATCGGGTCTGACTACCGGATTCTGGATATCAACGAAACCCTTCTTAACAAATTGGGTTTGGAGCGAAAAGAGGCTGTGGGCCGATACTGCTATGAAATTACTCACAGGCTTTCGGTTCCATGTTCCGGTGAAGATCACAAATGTCCCCTTGAGGAAACACTGATGACCCGGAAGCCGACAACGGAGACCCATATCCACAAAGACAAGGATAATAAGAATGTCTATTATTCAATCTCCGCGTACCCGCTTTTTGAAAACGGTGAGATCATCGGTGCCATCGAGCTTTCCCGGGATATTACGGCGGATATCAACACCCGGCAGGCGATGATGCAACAGGATAAGCTGGCTTCCATCGGCCGATTGTCCGCCGGCGTTGCACATGAAATCAACAACCCGCTCACCACCATTCTGACAACAGCCATGTTGATTCAGGAGGACATCGATTCGAAAAATCCCATGTATGAGGAACTGGGAACCATCACCAATGAAGCGCTTCGCTGTCGCAAGATTGTTGCCAGTCTTCTCGATTTTGCCCGTCAAACAAAGCCGGCCAAAAAGCATCACAACATCAATGACATCATTACCGAATGTGTCCGTTTAACCCGAAAACAGGCTGAATTCAAGGATGTACAAATTTTAGAAGCGCTTTCCGATAAGCTTCCGGAATTGCTGCTGGACAAAGAACAGATCCAACAGGCGCTCATCAATCTTATCCTCAATGCCACCGATGCCACTGAGCCCGGAGGTAAGATTACAGTTTCAACGGCCTTTTCGCCGGACAATCAATTTGTGAGCATAAAAGTGAGCGATACCGGCAAAGGGATTGGCGACGAGACTATAGATAAAATTTTTGAACCTTTTTTTACCACCCGGGAAGTTGGAACCGGCCTTGGTTTGGCCATTACTCACGGTATCATCGGACGGCACGGCGGCGACATCAAGGTTCAAAGCCAGCCGGGTCAGGGTACGACGTTTGCCATCAGGCTCCCGCATAACCAAGGAAATCAAGATGACCCGTCATAATCCTCTTATCCTCATTATCGATGATGAGCCTGCGATTTGCCGAAACTGCGTCAAAATACTCTCTAAAATGGATTATGACGTCCGGTATGCCCTCAATGGATATGACGCATTAAAAATGGTGGACGACACCATGTTCGATGTGGTGGTCACTGATTTAAAAATGAGTAACGTGGGCGGTATGGAAGTTCTCCGACGATTGAAATCGTCTTATCCGGAAACCATGGTCATCGTTATCACCGGCTATGCCAGTGTTTCTTCGGCCGTCGAAGTCATGAAGATGGGCGCCTTTGATTATCTCCCGAAACCGTTTACGCCGCACGAACTGCGCGCGGTTGTTCGACAGGCCCTGATTCAAAGAGAGATGCTGCTTGAAAATCGAAAACTTTTGGAACAAAAAAAGCGCAGAAAATCGGTTTCTCATCAGCTCATCGGAGAAAGCCCGAAAATCAAGAAGGTCATTTCCATGGTTCAAAAAGTGGCGCCCACCGACGCGACGGTCCTTGTTTACGGGGAAAGTGGAACCGGTAAAGAACTGATCTCAAGGGCGATTCATGCCAATAGCCACAGAAACAACAACGTATTTTTTGCCGTGGATTGTGGAACTTTGTCAGATACCCTTTTGGAAAGCGAGCTTTTCGGTTATACCAAAGGTGCGTTTACGGGCGCACATCACGACAAGGACGGCATCTTCAAACTGGCAAACGGTGGTACCGTGTTTCTGGACGAAATCAGCAATATCAACCTGAGTGTTCAGAGTAAATTGTTGAGATTTTTAGAGAATCGAGAGTTCCTGCCTTTAGGGAGCACCAAAACTCAAAAGGTGGATGTCCGATTGATTTTTGCCACCAATCAAAATCTTGAAGAAATGGTTGAAGCGGGTTCTTTCCGACAAGATTTTTACTATCGCATTTTTGTATATCCGATTTTTATTCCCCCTTTAAGAGAAAGAAAGGCGGATATTTTGTCCATTTCCTATCATTTCCTACAGTATTTTTGTCTTGAATTCGGGAAAAAAATCATCGGGTTTGATGATGAGACAGTGGCACGTTTGACGGCATATGATTGGCCGGGGAACGTCAGGCAACTGAGAAATATTATCGAGCGGGCGGTTATCTTGTGTGAAAAAGACAAAATAAGCCCTAAAGAACTTCCGCTTTTGGGAGAGATGTCCGATATTGAAGAATTGATCGATCATGTCCCTGAAACCAATGATGAACTTAAACGCGTCAAAAAAGAAATTCGACAGAAAGCAGTACTTAACGTCGAAAAGAATTTCGTTATGAATGCATTGATGAAAAATGACTGGAATGTCACCCAAGCCGCCCGGAAAGTGGGACTTCAAAGAACCAACTTCCAGTCGCTAATGAAAAAACACCAGGTCAAGCTCCCTTTGTCCGGCAAACCGGATGCTTAGTGCCTGAACGAAAACGGTCTTTTTCGCCAATATCTGTGTCAGACTCAAATTTTAATCCTCGAAATACTACCAGTATTCCTGCGGTTAAAATTTTCGTCTTCCTTGATCTTAACGAAAAATCCTATTTTTCGTCCGGGCACTACGTAATTGACAAATAATACTTTGGCATCCGAATTCCTATTTCCACATTTCCAGTATTCCAACATTCGAATTGCAAATACTCATTCGCATCAATTTTTCGACATTGCTTGAAACTTAGGGGTTTGAAACTTGAGTGTAAGGAAAATATACCCTGTATATTTTTATTATACAACCTTCGGAATTTCTTTAAAAACCCCTGAAAAGCAATTGATCACCCGTTCTAACCACGGATTGTTGTCGATTTATTTAATTTAATATCAAGTAATTATGAAATCTTGTTCAAAGGATGTCAACATCGGTATATACGTCGATTCCGTTTAAAATGTGTTTCTTGGTTTCATATTCAAAAGTATATTTATTTTATACATGCACCTTTGTCCAAAAGTCTATATTCTAATTAAAACAAATAATATCAATGGATTAACTTATGCCAACTTTCTTGGCACACATCATGCAATCAGGTAAAGCAAAACATTACAGCAACAAAAACAGATTAAAATTAAAAAAATAATTGAATAGAAAATCTTTTAAGGAGGACAAAATGGCAACAGCAGCAAAAATAATGGTCGTTGATGATGAAAAACAAATCTGTCAAAATGTGGAGAAAATCCTTTCAAAGAATGATTATGAGATCATACACGCCACCAGCGCCAAAGAAGCCCTGGAAAAGATGGCCAAAGATTCATTCGCTCTTCTCATATCCGATATTGTGATGCCGGAAATGAACGGCCTTGAATTTTTAAAGCTTGTCAAAAAGGAATGGCCGTTAACAAAGGCGGTGATGATGACCGCCTATGCTTCCACCGACACAGCGGTAAAAGCCATTCGGCTGGGAGCCCTGGACTATGTTTCAAAACCGTTTACTCCTGATGAGTTGAGATCGACGGTTGAACTTGCTTTGTCCGGTAAACTTATTGAGGCGCCCACCACTGAAAAGGAAAAAGAGATTATTGATGTCGATATTCCTTTTGACAGGGAAGAGGTCGCAAAATATGCCGGTGATGACTTTGTAGACAAGCTCGGACCCTCAGATATGCCGGTTGTCGAAGCAGCACCGGAAACCCTGGAAGGTTATTGCAACCTTGGGAATATGGTATGCGATATATTTAAAAAGCTGGGAAATACCTGTAAAGGCGGAAACAAAACCGGTGAATGCCCGCAATTGAAAGCCAAAAAGAAAAAAATGGCCAAAGCAAAAAGCTTTGATTCTGAAAAATTGATTGGTATTGATTATCCATTTAACTATGAAGAAGTGGCATCCATAACCGGTCCCGAATATGTGTTGAACATGCAGCATGAAGGTATATCGTACATACCGTATGAAGAACTTAAAAAGAATGTTGCACAAATGATGGCGGAAACATCCGAAGTTTCGGCGGATGTCATTGAATTTCCAAAAGAAGCCGTTCGGGCGGAAATTTTGGTGATCGATGATGAAGTTGCCGTCAATAACAACGTTCGTAAAATACTCTCAAAGAAAGATTTTCACGTGGATCAGGCCGTTACCAAAGCCGAGGCCCTTGAAAAGATCGAACAAAAAGCGTATGCGCTGGTTGTTCTGGATTTAAAAATACCGGAAGTTAACGGCCTGGAGCTTCTAAAGGCGATTCGTGACAAACGACCTGAAACCATGGTCATTATCATTACCGGATATGCCAGCATCGAAACCGCCGTGGAAGCCTCGAGGATGGGTGCGGTGGATTACCTCCCCAAACCGTTTACGCCCGAAGAAATCCGTGATGCCGCTGAAAAAGCCTTCCGTTTTGCCGCTTAAAACTTCTGAGCGTCTTCCCAAGTCCCTACGGGCTTGTGGGAGACGCTTAGAATAAAAACTTTCCGACCCCAATTAAATTCAATCACGAAAACACGAAATTAAGAAAGCACGAATATATTTAATATTTCGAGCATTGAATCCCTCGGTCCAACACAGGAATTGGGTCTGAGGGATGGTTTTGAAGCCACTTATAGGAAAAATGGTTGATGACACTTTATTTAACAGGTATAGTATAAAAACCGTATGTCAATCTTCAGAGATAAAGGACTTTAGGAACAAAAGGAGGATATCATGCCGACCTATGAATTCATTTGCGAAAAATGTAAAAAGCCCTTTACCCTGATCATGAAAATTTCAGAGTATGAAAAGAAAAAGTTTCAATGTCCGAAATGCAAAAGCCGTAAGGTGAAACAGCAAATTACTTCTTTTCAGACGATTACTTCCAGCAAGTCTTAGCACTTCACGGCGTTTCAGGTCATTCTGTATCTAAGATTTGTAAACCGTTTTTTCGTTTTATCATTGTTTACGCCGATGGCGAGTGCTTTTCGAGTGCCGACCATAACCACCAAGTCACGACCTCTTGTAACGGCGGTATAGATCAGATTGCGCTGGAGAAGCATATAATGCTGGGTGAGAACAGGAACCACCACGGCCGGATATTCCGATCCCTGTGACTTGTGTACGGAAACGGCATATGCCAGCACCAATTCATCCAGTTCGTAAAACGCATAAGGGATCTCCCTGCCGTCAAACATTACCGTAATTTCATCTTCATCCGGCCGTATGCGGATAATCCTTCCGATATCACCGTTGAACACTTCCTTGTCATAGTTGTTCCGTATCTGCATGACTTTATCATTTATTCTGAAATTGCGGTTTCCCCGGGCGATTTCCTGCTGAAAAGGATTCAGACTTTTTTGAAGTTCCGTGTTGAGATTGCCGGCCCCGACCACGCCTTTGTGCATGGGGGTCAACACCTGAATGTCGTCTACCGGATCCAACCCAAAACGTTTGGGGATACGTTCTTTGGTCAATTCCAGGATGATTCCCAGAACTTTTTCAGGATCTTCCTGGTGGATGAAATAAAAATCGTTCCCCGGCACATCGTCTTCAAATGTCGGCAGGATTCCGCTATTTATTTTATGGGCGTTGACAATAATCCGACTTTCTCTGGCCTGGCGAAAGATTTCGTTCAGTTCCACCACGGAAATCGTGCCGGAAGCAATAATGTCATTGAGAACATTACCCGCCCCGACAGACGGCAACTGGTTGACATCCCCCACCAGGATAAACGTCGCAAAGATCGGGACGGCCTTTATTAAATGGTGCATCAGTATGGTGTCGATCATGGAAGCCTCATCCAGGATGAGCAGGTCGCAGTCGAGCGGCTTTTCCTCGTTTTTTTGAAATCCCCCTTTGGCAAAACTGTACTCCAAAAGACGATGGATGGTCCTGGCCTCATGACCCGTGGTTTCACTCATCCGTTTTGCCGCTCTTCCTGTTGGCGCGGCTAAACAGGTTTTCACCTTGAGTTTGGAAAAGATTTTTAAGATCGCATTGATGATCGTGGTTTTACCGGTGCCCGGTCCGCCGGTAATAACCATGATCTTATTTTCAAGGGCACATCGTACGGCTTTGGCCTGATTTTCCGCCAGGCGGATATCCAGTTGTCCCTGGACCCATTCGAGGGCGTTTTCTGCATTGACGGTTCGGATGGATTTGGGGGTGGTGGACAATATTTTCAATCGCGTTGCGATGCTGGTTTCACAGAGATGAAACTTGGCCAGATAAACACCTTTGTTGTTTTCTTTAAATTCGTCGATGCTCTCATTTAAATCTTCAAGAACAATTTTTTTATCCATCGTGAGATTGCCGAGGGCCTGCGTTACGGTATCTCTATCAACACCCAGTGTTTCCCGACTTTTCTTCACAAGGTATTCATACGGGTAAAAAACATGGCCCTCATCTGAAAGCTGGTGGAGGACATAGATAATGCCGGCTTCAATCCTCAAAGGTGAACTTTTGGAAAACCCGAGCTTATCTGCAATACTGTCGGCAATCACAAACCCGATACCGAAAATGTCCATTGCCAGACGATAGGGATTTTCGCTGACCACGGCGATGGATCGATTTTTATACTGCTTAAATATTTTTGTTGCATATCCGGAACTGACCCCGTGGGATTGTAGAAACATCATGACATCGCGAATCTCTTTTTGTTCGTCCCATGCACTTTGAATCATGGCAATGCGCTTTTTTCCGATACCTTCTACCATGGCCAGTTTTTCGATATGATTTTCAATAATATCGAGTGTTTTTTCTCCAAATTTTTTGACGATTCGACCGGCGATGACCGGTCCCAGGCCCTTGATGAGTCCGGAACCCAGATATTTTTTAATTCCAAAAACCGTTGCCGGAACTGCTGTTTTGTATTTCACCACCTTAAACTGTTCACCGAACTTGGGATGATTGATCCATTCACCTTTCAGGTTTAGAACTTCGCCGGGGGTCGGTGACATCAAATAGCCCACAACGGTGATTAGATCCCGCTGCCCATAGACCTTGAGCCTGGCAATGGTATAACCGTTTTCTTCATTGGTGTAAGTAACTCTCTCAATTTGTCCTGAAAGTTCTGT
>JASFGF010000032.1:0-13882 GCA_050123915.1 Desulfobacterales bacterium
ATTACAGTCTAAGCTCGGTATTCACCAAATATATAATATGATCGATGTTACGACTTAAATGGATGGTGTTGCCTGTTACCTTTGACAACATCATCCCCCCCTCTATCAGGGAAACGAAAACAGAGGCGAATTGCTCGGGTTTGGCATTTTTGTTGATCTGTTTTCGTTTAATACCGCTGTAAACAATTTGAGAGACGGTGTTTGTCCAGTCTTTGATGGCTTGAGCTACCCGTTCTTTTAAAGGGGGGTGAACATTGTCGGAATCTATGGCGGCATTAAGTATAGGGCATCCGCCCTTCCTGGAAATTATGGCAAACTCGTCTAGATAAAAATTAGCAAATGCGATGAGTTTTTCGCAGGCGCTTTCTTTTGAGAGAACGACATTACGAATTTTTCCCGAAATTTCAGCAAAATTATAGTCGAAAGCCGCAATGGCAATCTCATCTTTATCTTTGAAGTTGCCGTAAATCGCACCTTTGGTCATATTGATAGCCTTGGTCAACTGCGACATCGTCGTTCCTTTGTAGCCATGCATATTGAAGATAGGCGCTGCCTGTTCGATAATATAATTCTTGGTTTCCTCAGCCTTGCTCATTTTCAAATCCTTTCACTTTAAATGCAAAATATACCAATTGGTATATTGTGTCAAGACTTTTTTTCTTTTATTTTCTAATCCAGGTTTTCAAGACGGTCAAAGATGACTTTTTTGGTGGGAGGTCGAAAGATCATGTTGCCAGAGAAGGCTCTGCTCAAGGGCATTTAAAAAGTATTATTTTATATTGCTTGAAGTTACAGTTTCCAAAAAGAAAAGGTTTATAATCGAAATCATGATGAGAAGAATTCAAGGGGGGTATACTTGAAGATAACGCTCTATCCATTAAGTTGTTGCTTGAGCCATTCAATCCAGGAATCAAAGCCCTCTTGGGTCTTTGCGGATATTTCAAAAACCGGCATTTGGGGATTGACCTGATGGATATTTTCGACGGCTGCTTCTCTGTCATAATCAAGATACGGGAGCAAATCGATTTTATTGAGTAACGCCGCATGGCACACTCGAAACATCAGAGGATATTTCAAAGGCTTGTCTTCTCCTTCGGTAACACTCAGAACAACGATCCGCAAATTTTCACCCATATCAAACTCGGCTGGACAAACCAGATTCCCTATATTTTCGACTATTAAAAGATCAATCTCATCCAGGTTAAAGTTGTCGGCCGCAGTTCTAATCACATGGGCCGCCAGGTGACAGTCTCCTCCGAATGCATCTGTATTGACCTGCACAACAGGTACACCGGAACCGGCAAGCCGGTCAGCGTCGTTCGATGTACAAACATCTCCGACAATAACAGCGCATCTGATTTTTGGCGTGATGTGAGACAATGTCTTTACGAGAATAGCAGTTTTCCCGGAACCCGGTGAACTCATGACGTTGATGACAAAAACGCCTTTTTCCCGAAACAGGTTACGATTCTGGTGCGCAATGGTATCATTAACATCTAATACCTTACGAACGATTTTTATTTCTTTGGTCTTTGCGTTGGCTTCGACCAACAAGCTGGTATCCGTGTTCTTGCCGCCCACTGAACCGCTGCTGCTGTTATGAGAATGGTGAGGTTTTTGGAAATCCTTGTGATGAAAATATTTTTGATGTTTATACATAAATGCCAGCATATTAATCTTGCTCGTCCACAACTTCGATGGAAGTGATATCCAGTTCCCGCCCCGACAGCATCTCTACGGATTTTCCGTTGCATTTTCGACACAAAAAAACCGGTTCATATGCGATCCATTCAACATTACAATCCGTACACCTGACCTTCAATTGAATTTCTTCGATATAAAGTTCCGCATCACTAAGGGGGGTATCCTGAACGGCAATTTGAAAACAAAAACGAAGACTTTCGGGGACTACCGCCGACAGTTTTCCAACCTTTATATTGACCCTTTTAACTTGTGGTTTTTTCAAATCAGCAGGTATGGATGCAACTGCAATCTTGATGATCTGCATCGCAATACCCATTTCATGCATTAATTAAACACCTTTGCGCACAACTCCCCAAACGTACCGAGGTTCTCACAAATATGTATCCCTGCCGCCTTCATGGCATCAATTTTCCCCTGGGCGGTACCGCTGCTGCCGCTGATGATGGCACCAGCATGACCCATACGCCGTCCTGGAGGGGCAGTCAGGCCTGCAATAAATCCCACCACTGGCTTTGTGACATTCTTTATTATAAATTCAGAGGCCTGTTCTTCGGCGGTCCCGCCAATCTCTCCGACCATCACAATCCCTGTGGTATCGGAATCTTTTTCAAAAGCTTCCAGACAGTCAATGAAGTTGGTGCCGTTGACAGGGTCCCCGCCAATACCGATGCAGGTGGTCTGTCCGATGCCTTTAAGGGTGAGCTGATGAACCACTTCGTAGGTAAGGGTCCCTGATCTTGATACAACACCGATGGGACCGCCGGGTTTGTGAATGGGGCCCGGCATAATCCCGATCTTGCACTCACCCGGAGTAATGATTCCCGGACAGTTTGGGCCGATGAGACGTGACCCGGAGCCCTCAAGATAATTTTTAACCTTTACCATATCCATCACCGGAATACCTTCTGTGATGGCAACGATAAGATCGACACCGGCATCTGTGGCCTCCATAATGGCATCCGCCGCAAATGCCGGAGGAACAAAAACCATGCTGCAGTTTGCACCTGTCTGTTCCACAGCATCTTTAACGGTATTAAATACCGGAACGTCATCCATTGTTTGTCCGCCCTTGCCCGGCGTTACTCCGGCAACCACATTCGTTCCGTAATCGATACACTGCCGTGCATGAAACTGTCCCTCTTTTCCCGTTATTCCCTGAACCACCAATCGTGTATTTTTGTCAACAAATATGCTCATATTCATTCCTCAATTATTTATTTTACATTGAAAATCCGGCCCTGTGGCCGTATTAGAGTCCTCTGACTCTGTCTGAAATATCGCTAAAAGAGTGTGAAGTGAACTAAAGTTTGAAGTGAGCTAAAGTTAAGGAATTCTGATAATTATATAATAACATCTGAGCAAGCCGACTTCGCCATAGTAGCCTTTGGCTACGACGGCTGACAGCGACTCCATAACTCTAAACACTTTAGATCACTTTAGGCACTTTTAACTTGTATGACCCGAAGAAAAGCAGCTCCTTTCAGAAGCAAGATAAAATCCTGATCCCATAGGCCAAGGCTTCCTATTTATCCGCAACAAACTGTGCGACTTTCTCTGCCGCATCTTTCATATCGGCAGCAGTAATCAGATTGAGCCCGGAATCGGCCAGAATCTTCCGCCCTTCTTCCACGTTGGTCCCTTCCATCCGTACCACCACGGGAACGCTGATTCCGATTTTTTCCGCGGCACTGACAACGCCTTTTGCCAGCACGTCGCAGCGTAAAATCCCGCCAAAAATATTGATCAGAATTCCTTTAACATTCTCGTCACCGAGCATGATTCGGAAACCGTTTTCAACCATTTCGGCACTGGCTCCGCCCCCCACATCCAAAAAGTTGGCCGGTTCTGCACCGGCGAGCTTGATGATGTCCATGGTCGCCATGGCCAGGCCTGCGCCATTGACCATGTTACCGACATTGCCGTCCAGCTTGATGTAATTGAGATTATATTTGGAGGCTTCGACCTCAAGGGGATCTTCCTCGTCGATGTCACGGTATTCAAGAATATCTTTATGACGGTAGAGGGCATTGTCGTCAAAGTCGACTTTGGCATCCAAAGCAATCACCGTCTCTTCGGCGGTGATGACAAGGGGATTGATCTCCACCAGCGAACAGTCATAATCCATAAACAGCCGGTAAAGACTCGACAGCATCGAAACAAACGGTTTCATGACTGCCGGCGCCATATTCAGACCAAAAGCAACCTGTCGGCAATGATACGGCTGAATCCCCATCAGAGGATCAATATACACCTTGATGATCTTTTCAGGGGTGGCGGCCGCCACCTCTTCGATATCCATACCTCCGGCCTCACTGGCCATGATAACAACCTTTGCCGTTTCCCTGTCCGGAATAATACTCAGGTATAATTCCTTGGCAATGTTGAGGCCCTGTTCCACCAGCACCTTTTTAACGATCCTTCCTTCCGGACCGGTCTGATGGGTCACCAGATTCATTCCGATGATATCCCCGGAAATGGTCGCCACCTCATCCATTGATCCTGCAAGCTTGACCCCACCCCCTTTGCCTCGGCCACCGGCATGAATCTGGGCTTTGACAACAACCGGGAATTGACCCAGGTCTTCGGCAATTTTCCCGGCCTCATCCGGATTGAAGGCAACACTTCCTTTTGGGATGGGAATGTTGTATCTTTTAAACAATTCTTTTGCCTGGTATTCGTGGATTTTCATTAAACCAACTCTCCCGTTTTAAAATTGTCGATTGACGATTGAATATTGCAGAATGTAAAAAACATCCGTTTATCCTGCAACAATTCTTCAATTTTCAATCTTCAATATTCATTTATTTCATCCGATCACACACAGTACGTCATCCTTGGCCACGGAATCTCCACTGGAGAAATTAATGGCTTTAACGGCACCACCCGCAGGAGCCGGCAGGGCATTTTCCATCTTCATGGCCTCCAGAATGACCACCGTCTCTCCTTTATTCACTGCATCCCCCACCTGTTTGAGATATTTAACGATCATACCGGGCATCGGCGCTTTCAATGCAGTACCTTCAACCCCGGCAGCAGCCGGCGCCGGTGCTGCCGGCTTGGGTGGCGCCGGTGCCGCTTCAGCAGGCGCTGCGGGTTTGGGCGCTGCCGGCGCCGAAGGCTTGGGTGCTGCCGGCGCAGCAACAGGAGCAGCCGGTGCCGGCATTGAAACCGGTGCTCCGGCGGGCAATTGTTGCACATAGCTGATAATCGGCGACCCACCGGGCTCTTCCACACCCACTTCAAAATATTCGTCATCCACGAATACATTAAAGGTTCGAAGAGCATCGGTTTTAGGCGGCGCTTCTTTTTCCACTTTTCGGACCAGCTTGCCCAGTTTGGCCAGTTTTACCAGATCCTCTTCGGCCTTAATCTCTTCCAGGGTTCGAGGTTTGACTTCGATTGGCGGATCTTCCTTGCCGTATTTCCATTTCAAAAACCGCTTGCCGGTAACAGGATAAATGGCGTATGTGATCACATCGTCAATGTCCTCGGCCAAGCCCTTGGTATCGCTCTTCGCCTGTTCAAGCTCCGGCTCCAAAACTTCGGCCGGCCTGCAGGTGATCGGTTCCTCGCCCCGTGGATATCCTTTGAGTGCTTTCTTTTGAACATCCGGATCAATGGGAATGGCGGTCTTGCCGTATAAACCGTAACATAGATCCTTGACCTGACCGGTAATCATCTTGTATCGCTCATTCTCATCGTCAAACAAAACATTGTTGACCGTCTGTATCCCCACGATCTGACTGGTGGGCGTCACCAGCGGAATCTGACCCAGTTCTTTCCTGACTCTGGGAAGCTCCTTATAAACCTCATCGATCTTATGCAACGCATCCATCTCCCTTAACTGGTTGACAAGGTTGGACAGCATCCCGCCCGGCGTCTGGTGCAACAGCACATTGATATCGATGATGGACACCTTGGAATCGTCCAAAAGATGCTTGTATTTGGGCAATACCCTCTTTTCCAGTATTTCATTGATTTCCGCCAGTTTCTTAATATCGAATCCGGTGTCACGGTTGGTGCCAAGCAGCGTCATTACAAGAGGCTCTACGGCTGCATGGGATGTCCGATAGGCATACGGCGACATGCAGGTATCAATGATATCCACACCCGCCTCGATGGCCTTCAAATGGCTCATAGGAGACATTCCGGACGTGAAATGACTGTGCAGATGAATGGGCGGCTTTACTGCCGCCTTTAAAGCCTTGATGATCTCGTAAGCATCATAAGGCGCAATCAGACCCGCCATGTCCTTGAGACAGATGCTGTCGGCACCCATTTCCTCCAGAGCTTTGGCTTTGTTGACATAGTAGTCGATATTGTAAACATCTCCGCCCAGCCGAGGTTCGGTCATGGTATAGCAGATACATCCCTGAAAATGTTTTCCGCACTTTTTGATAACACGAACCACCGTTTCAAAGTTTCGGTAGTCGTTTAAGGCATCGAATGTCCGGAAAATGTCCAGGCCGTTTTCTGCTGTTCGTTCCACAAAAGCCTCAGCAAGATCATCGGCATAATTTCTGTAGCCAACAAGGTTTTGTGCTCTTAGCAGCATGGAAAACGGCGTCTTGGTCATGTACCGTTTTAACGTCCGGAGCCTTTCCCAGGGATCCTCGTTTAAAAAACGGTGCATGGTGTCAAAGGTGGCACCGCCCCATGTTTCAACGGCCCAGAATCCCACCTCGTCCATCCTTTCGGCAACCGGAATCATATCTTCGGTTCTTCCCCGAGTGGCGAACAAGGACTGGTGTCCGTCCCGCAAGGTGAGATCCTGTATCTTAACGGGATTTTCAGCCGCAGGCCTGTCTTTGCTGTAATCCATATTCGTTATTTTCACCTGGTTGTGATCACTCATCTTAACGTTCTCCCTTTTAAATTTAATATTTATGATTGACGAATCGACGATGGCAATCGTCAATTATCTGAAAGTTCTCATTTGCATCAAATTGCGCATCTGCATCTGGGCTTGTCGCCCGCTTGTTCCCCACAGTTTCATGGGGGCTGAAAAATATGGTGCAGCCGACGGTGCCGCAGCAGGTGCGGCCATGGACTGAATGCAGATCGCTTCTTCTTCCGTTGTGATATAGTTCATGACTGCAGCGATTGCAGCCGCTGCTTTTTTGTTGTTTTCCATTGTCTCACCATTACATTAGGTTATGGGTTATGGGTTATGGGTTATGGGGTTTTGAAAATGTCCTGATCTTATTACCTATCACCCCTTGCCTATTACCCATTACCTATTACATCGGTATATTCCCATGTTTTTTCGGTGGGAGGGTTTCCCGTTTACTGCACATCACCTCCAACGCATCGATCAGACGCGGTCGGGTTTGGCTCGGTACAATGACGGCATCTACGAAGCCCCGGCTGGCGGCACAATATGGATTTGAAAAGAGTTCCTCATATTCACTGATCAGTTCCTTGCGTTTGGCCTCGGGATCGTCCGCCCCTTTGATTGCCCTTCGATGAATGACATTGCATGCCCCTGCAGCGCCCATGACCGCTATTTCCGAACTGGGCCACGCAAACGCCCAATCGGCTCCCAGATCTTTTGAACACATGGCAAGATAAGATCCCCCGTAGTCCTTACGCGTAACCAGGAGTATTTTCGGAACCGTCGCTTCAGAGTAGCACCAGAGAAGTTTTGCGCCATGTCGGATGATACCGCCCCATTCCTGCTGGCTACCGGGAAGATATCCCGGCACATCGGCAATGGTCAGCATCGGAATATTGAATGCATCACAAAAACGGATAAACCGGGTGGCTTTGTCCGAAGCATTGATGTCCAGGCATCCGGCAAGAACCTGAGGCTGGTTGGCGATAATTCCGATACTTCTGCCATTGAGTCTGGCAAAACAGATGATGATGTTTTGGGCAAAATATTCGTGAGGTTCAAAAATCTCACCATTGTCCACGATTAAACGGATGATTTCTTTCATGTCATAAGATTGGTTGGGGTTGTCCGGAATAATGGTGTCAAGGGCCGGCTCCGTGCGTCTCGGGTCATCTCCGGTAGTCACTATGGGCGGATCTTCCATATTGTTTGAAGGCAGATAAGAGAGAAGTTTCTTGATCTGGTTGATGGCATCTTCATCACTTTCACATGCAAAATGCGCGACTCCGCTCTTTTCGTTATGAGCCATGGCACCGCCAAGTTCTTCAAAGGTAATTTTTTCCCCGGTGACGGATTTGATGACATCCGGTCCGGTAATGAACATGTAACTGGTATCTTTGACCATAAAAATCCAGTCTGTCATGGCCGGTGAATAGACAGCCCCGCCGGCAGTGGGACCCATAATTGCCGAAATTTGTGGAATGACACCCGAAGCCAGGGAATTTCGATAAAAAATCTGGCCGTATCCGGAAAGGGAATCCACACCTTCCTGGATCCTGGCCCCACCGGAATCGTTCATGCCCACAAACGGAACGCCGGCCTTCAACGCCATGTCCATGATCTTGCAAATTTTCTTTGAATGCATTTCACCCAAACTGCCGGCCCTGGCCGTAAAATCCTGAGCAAAGGCAAATACGTGCCTCCCTTCCACAAGACCATGGCCGGTGATGACACCGTCAGACGGAATATCAACCTTTTCCATACCGAAATTTACACACCGGTGACTGACGAACATATCGATTTCCCGAAACGTTCCAGGATCAAAAAAGATATCCAACCGTTCGCGGGCGGTCAATTTTCCTTTTTCTTTCTGTTTGGCAACCGCTTTCTCGCCACCCATCTGAAGGATCCTGGCTTCGCGCTCTTTAAGATCCTTGATTTTATCTTCGATAATACCCATTACAAAATTCCTTTCATCGATTCATATTGACCTTTTTTTGGATTCGGATTTTAAATCCGATATCAGATCAATAATATACTTGACTCAAAAATAGACAGAAATGCATCTTGTGCCTTTTAACGGCAAAATGTTATTCGTTATGAACATCCAAAATGCATTTTAGATTCACTCTAATCGTAACTATACACCTCATAGTCTGTTTTTTCACCCAGCAAATGATCGATTTTTTCCTGTGTCCCCCTTCTTTCGTCACTCATCACCCACTCTCTCCAATTTTCCATGGACTGCCAGGTACTGACCACCAGACTTTCACCCGGACGATCGATTCGTTTAAATGTTTCTCCGGAAATATAGCCGGGTTGTTGCATGGCCAAATTTCTAAGTTTTTGAAGTAGCGGCTTTAACGCTTCTGTTTTGTTTTGCGGTACGATTCGTTTGATAATTATTTTTACTGCCATTTTGCAATCCTCCTTTCATTGGATGAAAGCCCGTTCAATTAAACGCAGCCCTCATCATTCTTGACGGGTATTGGATTGAACTCACCCTGACGTTCGACGTTTTTATTTATGCAACGCAGGGTTTATTTTAATTGGACGCTTTATCGTCCAAAAGATCCAGTAATCGACTAGCCGCAACAGTAGATGCAATGGTTCCGTTTTCAACCTCTTTTGTTGTTTCGGGAAGATTTTTTTTAACTTCAGGGTGTTGATAAAAACGGTCTTTTAGACCTTCTTTAACAAGGGACCACATCCAGTCAACAGCCTGTTTTTCCCGGTTTGCCTTGAGTTCTCCGGTCTGCGTAAATGTTTTGTGATGTTTCAAAACGGTTTCCCAGATCACATCGATGCCGGTCATTTCCAAAGCACTGCAGGTCAGAACCGGCGGTGTCCAATTGGGCGATGAAGGCGCCAGAAAGTGGAGTGCTGTTTCATATTGTTTTCTCGCAAGTTCCGCTTTCTCAATATTGTCACCATCGGCTTTGTTAACGGCAACCGCATCGGCAAGCTCAAGAATCCCCTTCTTAATGCCCTGCAATTCATCTCCGGCACCCGCGATCATAAGCACTAAAAAGAAATCGACCATCGATGCCACGGTGGTCTCGGACTGACCCACACCCACGGTTTCAACGATAATCACATCAAAACCGGCGGCTTCACATGCAATCATGGTCTCCCGGGTTTTTCGGGCGACGCCGCCCAACGTACCTCCGGAAGGAGAGGGGCGAATAAACGCCCTTTCTTCTACCGCCAGCTTTTCCATGCGGGTCTTATCTGCCAGCACGCTGCCGCCGCTTCTTTTACTGCTGGGATCAACAGCGAGAACCGCTACACGATGTCCCTTTTCCACAAGCATCGTACCGAGGCTTTCGATAAACGTGCTCTTACCCACACCCGGCACCCCTGTTATACCAAGGCGTATGGCCTTTCCTGAATAAGGAAGCAATAAATCGACAATCGTATGTGCCAGCCGTTGATGGGCAGCCAGAGAACTTTCAATCACCGTAATGGTTTTGGCGATCAAACGTCGGTCACCGTTCAGAACACCTTGCGCATAAAATTGAGGATCTTCGGATATCATTATTGGTGCTCAAGAACATTCAGAACCTTATTGGCCGAATCGGCGACCACGGTTCCCGGACCGAACACCCCTTTGGCGCCGGCTTGATACAAGAAGTCATAATCTGCCGGAGGAATGACGCCACCGACCACCACCTTGATCTCTTCACCCCCCTTTTCTTTGAGAACATTGATAAGCTGCGGCACCAGTGACTTGTGACCCGCAGCCAGGCTGGAGACGCCGACCACATGCACATCGTTCTCCACAGCCATCTGGGCGGCTTCTTCCGGAGTCTGAAACATGGGACCGATATCCACATCAAACCCGAGGTCTGCAAATGCCGTGGCAATGACCTTGATCCCACGGTCGTGACCATCCTGCCCCATTTTTGTCACCAGTATCCGAGGTCTTCGGCCATGCTTTTCCTGAAAATCATCTGTTCTTTTTCTAACAGCTGCAAATATTTCGCTGTCTGCATATTCGTCGGCATATGCCCCGGATATGCACTGGGTTGTGGCCACAAAGCGATTGAAGACCTTTTCCATAGCGTCTGAAATTTCTCCAACCGTGGCCCTCGCCCTGACAGCAGGAATACAGGCTTCCAATAGATTCCCACCGGATTCAGCAGCACGGGTGATGGCTTCCAGCGTTCTTCGGACTTCATCATTATCTCTTTTTGCTTTTATCTCTTTTAATCGTGCAACCTGTTCGTCACGCACCGTCTCTGAAACCTCCAGTAAATCTGTCAGGGGTTCTTCTTCGATCTGGTATTTATTCACCCCCACAATCACATCTTTCCCCTGGTCGATACGGGCCTGTTTCCTTGCTGCTGCTTCTTCGATACGCATTTTCGGCATGCCGGTTTCAATGGCTTTTGCCATTCCACCCATTTCTTCAACCTCTTGGATGATTTCTCTGGCTGCTTTGATAATGCCGTCGGTCAATGCCTCGACATAATAAGATCCACCCATCGGATCAATGGCATGGCAGATCTGAGATTCTTCCTGAATAACAATCTGTGTGTTTCTGGCAATCCTGGCGGAAAAATCCGTGGGAAGGCCCACAGCCTCATCAAAGGAATTGGTATGGAGCGATTGGGTTCCCCCCAGGGCTGCTGCCATGGCCTCGATGGTGGTTCGAATGATGTTATTGTACGGGTCCTGTTCGGTCAGACTCCAGCCAGACGTCTGAACATGGGTTCGTAACATAGAAGATTTTGGATTTTTGGGATTGAATTGGCTCATGAGTTCGTGCCACAGAAAACGGGCGGCCCTTAACATGGCGATTTCCATAAAAAAGTTCATCCCGACACCGAAGAAAAACGAGAGCCTCGGTGCAAATGCATCAATATCAAGTCCGGCTGCAAGAGCTGCTTTAACATATTCGAGACCGTCTGCCAGGGTAAATGCGGTTTGAAGAACAGAATCGGCTCCTGCTTCCATCATGTGATAGCCGCTGATGCTGACGGTGTTGTATTTGGGCATGTTTTTTGAGCAATATCCGATAATGTCGGAAACAATCCGCATGGACGGTTCCGGTGGATAGATATAGGTGTTTCGGGTCAGGTATTCTTTTAGAATGTCGTTCTGTATGGTTCCTCCCAATTGTTCATGCTTGACGCCCTGTTCCTCTGCGGCGACGATATATCCCGCCATCACCGGAAGAACCGCACCGTTCATTGTCATGGAAACCGTCACCTTGTCCAGGGGAATCTGGTCAAAGAGAATCTTCATGTCTTCTATAGAATCGATGGCAACACCGGCTTTGCCGATATCTCCCGTTACCCTTGAATGATCCGAATCATATCCCCGGTGAGTTGCAAGATCAAAGGCCACGGAAAGCCCGGTCTGGCCGGCAGCCAGATTCCGCCGGTAAAACGCATTCGATTCCCTGGCTGTGGAAAAGCCCGCATACTGCCGTACGGTCCAGGGTCTTCCGGCATACATGGTGGCCATGGGTCCTCTGACATAGGGTGCAAAACCCGGCAGCGTGTTAACATGCGGCATCCCTTCAATGTCTTCTGCCGTATACAAAGGCTTGACCAGAATCCCTTCAGGGGTATTCCAATTCAGATCCTCAAGGGGTCTTCCTCTGAGCTGTTTGGTGGCAAGCTCTTCCCATTTTTTCAAATCAGGATGTTCTGCCATGGCATCCTCCTTTTAATGACTTAATTATTTACACCTTAGTTAGATTTCTAATTCTTTTAATCGCATCAGCTTCAACGAAGCTTCAGGTACAAATGACTGACAATTGATGATTGTCGTAAACCCCGATCTATCGGGGAATATTTAATGTCTGGTCGGCAACTCTGCTTTTTTCTATTTTATATTTACTGTTTACTATTTGGATCAAGTTTTTTTTATAGCAAAAATTTAATGATACCTGAAGCGATCTACTTTCAATAAGAGGTTATCTTTCACACAGTTCAACCAGAACACCGTTGGTCGCCTTGGGGTGCAAAAAAGCAATTTTTGCACCGCCCGCGCCCTTGCGCGGCTTTTCATCAATAAGACGTATCCCTTTTTCCTTCAATTCTGCCAGCGCTTCTTCAATATTTTCAACACGAAAGGCCACATGGTGTACCCCTTGTCCCTTTTTCTCTAAAAATTTCGCAACCGGACCGTCGGGAGCGGTGGATTCCAAGAGTTCCACTTCACTTTCTCCAACCGGAAAAAAGGCGGTCGTCACTTTTTGCTCCTCTACGGTTTCGGTCCCTTCAAAATGAAGCCCCAGTGCATCTGTCCACAAGCTTTTGCCGTCTTCGATACTGTTGACTGCAATTCCAAGATGGTCAATCTTTAATATTTTCATGTAAATCCTCCTTTTCTATCTAGTGCTATTTAAACTTTTCCATGGCCCGTTTAAATCCCGGCATGGCATTTTTTATGGTAAGATCATCCACGCAAAACGCGATTCTAAAATGACCCGGGCCTCCAAAGCCACTCCCGGGCACGGTAAGGATCAGCTCTTTTTGCAATTCTTTAACAAATTCTACATCATCAGGAACAGGTGTTTTGGGAAAAAGGTAAAACGCACCCGGCGGTTCTACAAAATCATAGCCGCAATCTGCAAGGCCTTTACACAAAATATCTTTCTTCCGGGCATAGGCGGAAATGTCAACACTCGATCCTTGAAGAGAGGCAACGATTCGCTGCATGAGACCCGGAGCGTTAACAAACCCTAAGATTCTGTTGGCCAGCGCCATACCTTCGATCAGTTCTTTGTTAAATGAAGCTTCAGGATGAACCGCCAGATAACCGATTCGTTCGCCGGGAATGGAAATATCCTTGGAATATGAGGTGGCAATGATGCTCTCACGATAACTTTTGAATATACTGGGAACCGTATGTCCATGATAGACAATTTTGCGGTATGGTTCATCCGATATCAGATAAATCGTCCGGTTCAGTCTTTTTCCTTTATCCTTTAAAAGCGTTGAGAGTTCATCGAGACTCTCTTTTGAATAGATTTGACCTGTGGGATTGTTGGGTGAGTTGATCAGAACGGCCTTTGTCTTTTCGGTAATGGCCGCATGGATCGCATCAATGTCCAGAGAAAAGTCGGGTTTTGTCGATACGGTTTTTAGAAGCCCGCCATGATTATCCGCATAAAATTGATACTCGACAAAATAAGGCGCCGGTGTAATGACTTCATCGCCAGGATCAAGTATTGCTTTTAGAATAACGTTCAAAGCACCGGCAGCGCCGCAGGTCATGATCACATCGTTTTCCGTTACCTGAACCTTCTGCTCTCTGCACAGATATTCAGCCAAGGACTTACGGACATGAGGATAGCCGATATTGGGCATATATCCATGATCCGTTCCA
>JASFGF010000033.1:0-13434 GCA_050123915.1 Desulfobacterales bacterium
TTTCAGCTTGTTTGGCCCGGGTCAGATCGTCCGGTGTGTTGATATTGGAAAGAGAAACCAGATCCGGATCAATCGTACGCAAAATGTCTTCAGGGATTTTTTTAACACGAACCTTTTGAAACATCCGTTGAATTTTGAGAGATTTTTTTTCAAGTTGTTCTTCTATGGGCTTAAAACATCGTTTCGAATAAACAGAACACAGCGGTTCAACCCCTTTGGAAGTTTCAGGGATAACAATGTCTATATTCGGTTCAACGCCATTGAGGAGGATTTCTACCAACTCTTTTTTAAGAAAAGGGGTATCACAGGCCGCGAAAAAAGCATATGGCGTGGTGATATAAAATAGACCTGTGTGTATTCCTGTTAAGGAACTGCGAATGGGAAAAATGTCAGTTACAATATCAAAATCCCATTCCATATATTGAACCGGATCGTTGGTCACCAAAATAATCTTATCAAACAAAAGCGTAAAGACGTCATAAATACGGTCAAGTATGCGTTTTCCGCCAATACGGACCAATGCCTTGTTTCTGCCGTTGAAACGGGAATTTTTCCCACCGGCCAATATCACACCTGTAAACTTGTTTTTCATCATTTTATACAATAGGAAAATTATCTCTCAAAATCAAGACCATTTCCAAAAGCGTCACTATATCCTTTATAATAAAATGTTATATTAATCTTGATCTTACAGTTGTGCGTGATATAGGAATTGAAACAGTCTGACTTTTACCGAACAGTCTAATTAATATCGGGATTGAGAGATACCCTGCCGGAACTCATCCTTTGTCTTCGGCGCGTGTTAATTTTAGCTGTAATATCGGAGTCGAACAATGAACAAAAATACTATCATTTTAGATGCATCGGATATATATCGTAAACTGACCAGAATAACCCATGAAATCCTCGAAGTTCATAAAGGAACTGACAATTTAACCTTGATCGGGATTCAAACACGGGGAGTATATCTGGCAGAACGCATTAAGTCCCGGATCAATGATATCGAAGGAATTGAAATACCATGTGGAAAAATGGACATTACACTTTACAGAGATGATTGGACTCGGATTGGTTCCAATCCAGTGGTAAAGACGACGAATATTTCCTTTTCAGTGGATGAAAGACAGATTATTCTGGTTGATGATGTTTTATTTACCGGTCGAACAATTCGTGCAGCCATGGATGCTGTGATAGATTTTGGACGACCCGATCGCATAGAACTTGCCGTTCTGGTTGACCGCGGTCACAGGGAACTTCCGATTCAGGCAAATTATGTTGGGAAATTCGTTGAAACAAAACGATCGGAAACCGTGAATGTATTGCTAAAAGAATATGATGGAGAGGATAAGGTTGTCATTGAATGATTGGAGATACAATGGGTATCAAAAAACACAAAGCAGGTGCGCCGAGAAAAGTGAGCATCGGTATTGTTACTGTTTCAAGCACCCGCTCACTGGCGGATGATAAAAGTGGCCGGTGGATCAGCAAAAGAGCTAAGAAGGAGGGGCATGACGTTGTTGTCCATCGGGTTGTTCCTGATGATACTGAGGCCATCTCCGAAATAATTCATAAGATAGTCAATGATAGTGATACCCAGGTTGTCCTCTTGACCGGCGGTACAGGCATCAGCAGCAAAGATGTAACCATTGAAGCCGTCCGTCCGCTTTTTACAAAAGAGCTTACAGCTTTTGGTCCCCTTTTTGCCCAGCTTAGTTTTGAACAGATTGATTCCGCCGCTCTTTTATCCCGTGCAACGGCCGGCCTGATTGGAGAAACCGTTCTTTTTTGCATCCCCGGCAGTCTCAAGGCTTGTAAACTTGCCTGCAAAGCCCTCATCTTTCCTGAGCTTGGGCATCTTGTCAAGCATGTGCGGGAAGGCTGAGGTGTTGCTTTTTATTTTTAGATCGACAAGCTGATCCTCTGAGCCAGGTCGGAAATAGGAAAGAGAAAACAGTAAAGAGAAAAGAGGTTAAGGAAGCTATCCCGCACGCTTTGCCTGAGCGAGAGCGATGGCGGGCAGGGAGTGAACACGAATAAACATAAACATTTTTCTATTTTCTAATTCCTCTTTCCTCTTTTCTAAAATGAATATTTAAAAAGGTGCATCCATTTTTGAAAACGGTTGACTTTTTCAGGGCCATACCTTCGAAGGGTGTTCAGGATATCTTCCACGGATCTTTCACAGTTATCCATTTCGCCATTTTTAGAAAAAAATTTGTCGGCAAAACAGATGATCTGTTCTTCTATGGATATTGGAACCATATCCCGTTGGGGCAATGGAAGCTTGTTTAATTTTATTTCTTCAGCGGTGATTCCGGTACCCACATGACGTTCGCATACGAGCGCATGTTGCGACAAACCTTTCTTTTCCAGGATTTTTTTTCCCAGGTAGCCATGACAGACGTATGGATGTTTTCCTGAACATCCAAGCTCAGGGGTATTGGTTTCAAAAATACCAACATCATGCAGCATGGCGGCCTCATTAATAAAATTAAGATCCGGTTTAAGATGGGGAACTTTCATTGCGGTTTGGATGGCTTTATTTGCAACCTGTTCCCCATGCCTAACAAGAATTTGAAAGGATTCGGAGCCGGATTCATAAAATTCGGCGATAATGTCAAGCGGATTCATAAGTTAAATTTAAGATTTGTCTGAAAGCAACACCCCTTCAATAAACGGATCCAGATCGCCGTCAAGAACACCATTGATATTGCCCACTTCCATATTGATACGATGATCTTTAACCATCTGATAAGGGTGCATGACATAAGACCGGATTTGACTTCCCCAGGCGATTTCATCCTTGCTATCATGCATTTTTTGGTGTTTTTCATCCTGTTTTTGTTTTTCGAGCTGATGCAGCCTGGCTTTTAAGACTTTCATGGCCAAGTCTTTATTTCTATGTTGCGATTTTTCTTGTTGACACTGAACCGTCATTCCAGTGGGAAGATGCGTGATGCGGACGGCGCTGCTTGTTTTGTTGACATGTTGACCGCCGGCACCGCTGGCCCGATAAACATCAATACGCAGATCCTTATCCTCGACGTTGACCACGATTTCATTGTCCAGTTCAGGGTAAACAAATACAGAGGCAAAAGAGGTGTGCCTTTTTCCGCCGGCATTAAACGGAGAGATCCTGACCAGACGATGCACACCGGTTTCCGTCTTTAAGTACCCGTAAGCATAATTCCCGGACGCGGTAAACGTAACGCTTTTTATCCCTGCTTCATCACCAGGCTGAAAATCGACGATATTGATGTTAAATCCTCTTCGATCAATCCATCGCATATACATTCTAAACAGCATTTCAGCCCAGTCTTGAGCTTCAGTCCCTCCGGCTCCCGCGTTAATGGATACGATGGCGTTGTTCGGATCGTCTTCTCCATCCAGTGTAAGATCTATGGAAAATTTTTTTATTCTTTTTTCCAACTGTCTCATCTGGCGGGAGGCTTCATCAATTGTATCCTTGTCCGATTCCTCAACACCGAGTTCATACAGTATTCCGTTCTCTTCCAGATCTCTTTTCAGGTCATTAAATCTGTCGATGATATTCGAAATTAAGGTTCGTTCTTTTAGTACTGTTTTGCCGGATTCGGGGTCGTCCCAGAAGTGTTTTTTTGCGATCTGGTTTTCGATTTCCTGAAGTCGTTTTTCCTTTTCGGGCAAGTCAAAGATAGTCCTTGATCTTTTCTAATTTTACAAATAATGCTTTTATATCTTCTTTAAATTCAACGGTCATGGGTTGTCTCCTTCTTAGCAGATGTTGTTTAACTCGTGTCCATCCATAAATGGTCCTTTTTGTCCTGCTCGGCGTTCTCCGCGGGTTTCCGGCTGCGGCGTACGTACGCCTTCCTGTCCCGTTTGCGGGGACCGCAAACCCCTTGTGCGGCCTTGACCAGAACAAAAATTGCTCATTTCTGAATTGGACACCCTTTGTGTTCATTTTGAATTTAAGGATGGATACTGCCTATTCTGTTCAAATTTTTGAAATGAATGATTTAAAAACAATTATAATACGATTTGTTATATGTTTCAATACTCCTTTTGATATAATAATTACTTGAGAGATCGGGTTGTTTTAATATTAATTTCTGTTTTTTCTTTACGATCCTTTAACCGCGAGTTTACACGGTTTGAAAAAAAGATTATCCATGGAGCGATTAACAAAGAAAAACTCTCCAATCCCTCAATTACTTTATAATTCAGCTCCGTATTCGGGTGCGAGATTTGAGCGAACGTAATATTATAATAAATACAGACAGCCCTAAACATGCCATTGCAAACACATCTCCGAAACGTGAATACAGGGTTTCAACCTTAAGTATGGGAACTTTTTGAGTGATTACAGCATCTTTGAAAATCTGCGTGGATTCAATGACATTCCCGGAAGGATCAATGAATCCACTAATTCCGGTATTTGCAGCACGGATAAGGGAACGCCGGCTTTCAACAGCTCTGAAAACAGACATGGAAAAATGCTGATAGGGAGCGCTGGATCTTCCGTACCATGCATCATTGGTGAGATTGACCAGCAGCGATGCATGGTTTTGAACCATAGCCCTGGAAAGGGCCGGAAAAATAATTTCATAACAGATCAGTATTCCGATACTGGATTTTTGCCACTTAATCGTTCGTCCCTTATCACCGGTATCGAAATCTCCCACACCTTCCACCATTTTGTTCACAAACGGGAGCCACTTTTTCATGGGAACGTATTCTCCAAAAGGAACGAGATGGGTCTTGTCATACCGGCCGGTGACGTTTCCGGCAGCGTCGACCAAGAAAGCGCTGTTATAGTATTCAATCTTCTTATTTTTCAGTGAAAAAGCCGGGCTCCCGATTAAAAAGTCCGCTCCGATCTCATGAATTCCCTTAAGGACCAGTTTAGACAGTTCGATGTCATGCATGAAGTAAAATGGTGTCGCTGTCTCCGGCCAAACCACAAGATCCGGTTGAAGATCTTTTGAAAGAGATGAAAGATGAATATATTTTATTGTTGATGACTTTTGAAATGCAGGGTCCCATTTTATAGCCTGGTCGATATTCCCCTGGACAATGGTAACTTTAGACGATGGAGACATTAAAGACAGTTCATGGATATTATTTATTCTCCATTCCCCATAAAACCAAACAGCGCAAAAGATCACAACGAACGCAGCCATCGCTCCGGCAGCCAGTTTCGTCTGAACCCTTTTTCCTTGCCAGCTTTTGTCCATCAGGCGAAGATAAATCAAAAAAGCGACTGCATTACTTAAGACAATAGAAAAAGAGACCCCGTAAACACCGAATACATCCGAAATTTGTATGACATGCAGCATGTTGAACTGTGTATATCCCATGAGCTCCCACGGGAAACCAGTGAAAAAAAATGATCGGATATATTCTAATGAAACCCACAACAATGGCGGTATAAATAAAAGAGAAAGTGGGCTTGAGCACAGGCGGGTGACTGCCATTGAAAATAACGCGATGTAAAGCGCCAGATAGAATGATAGAAGAAAAAGGATGGGTATACTTACGTAAAAGGGAAGATGACCATATGCCGACATGGTATGTGCCAGCCAGTAAACCAGCGATAAATAATGGATAAGGCCGGCAAACAGGCCGAGATAAAAACCATTTTTGAGGGAAAGATTTCTCAATGCAACAAACAAGGGAATGAAGGCGAACCAGGCCAGCCAGGAAATGTCAAACCTGGGGAAAGATAATGTCAGTAAAAAACCGCTGGATGCGGCTAAAAAAAAGTGGGGTATGTGGAGCTTATTTCTTTTCGACACAAAATTTTCCCGTATAAAATCCCGCAAACTTGTTTGCTAAAGTTTCATAAAACCGTTACACAATTTTATTTAGGGTATACCTTTAGCGCTGATATCCATGCAAGGAAAATATCACTTGTATGGTTGACAATCATTATAAAGATTGATTTGGAAGCCGATACCATAAAATCAATGTTAAAACGAAACAAAGGCAGTATATTAATTGAATGGTCAACAACAAAAGTCGCATCGTGTTTTTTTCGGGATATCTTCCTTTCAGATGCTCGCCATGTTCCGGCGCGGATTGTTTTACAGTTATCTTTCCATTTATTTGCGCCATTTTTTGGGTTTAAGTGTTACCGAAACAACGTTGTTTGCCACGTTGCCCATGGTGATGAATATTGTTTTTCAGACGTTTGTATGGGGTACGTTTTCGGATAAGCATCAGCTCAGGCGGACGTTGATCATATCCGGCGAAATACTGGCGGGATTCGGTACGATCCTGGTATGGTACGGCCACACCCTGACCGGGAACCTATCCTTGGCGGGATATGTAATTATCTTCGGTCTGTCGATCGTTGAAATCTTTTGGTCGATGTCCAATGTGGGTTGGAGTGCTTTGATATCGGATATCTATCGTCAAAAGGATCGAAATGCGGTGCAAGGTCGGCTGGCCAGTATTGGTGGTATCGGCCGAATTGCCGGTGTATGGATCGGGGGGCTGCTGTATGATGGATTGGGCCTTAAGTATAATGGATGGGGTTTTTACGAAGGTGCACTCTTTTTTGTTGCAGGGGCTGCCATGTTTATCTCCGTTATTCCAATGTTCCTGGTTCCCGAGGGGGGTATTCAGCGTGAAATTGAGGATGCGTCCGTTTCTGAAATCAGCGCCTTGATATCCGCTGGAAAAATTTTCACGATTTTTATTATTGCAATGATTTTTATCAATTTCGGCAGAAATTCCATTGCCGTCATTCAGTCACAGTACCTGGTTCTTGATTCCGGTTTTGCGGTTTCCAGCAAGGTGCTGAGTTATATTGTCAATACACAATCGGTCGCAATGATTTTAACCGGGCTTATTGCAGGTTGGATAGGCAGGAAAATAGGGAATGGGAATTCACTGTTGTTGGGGGCTGCTTTAGCGGTGGGGTCACTTTTTTTACTGGCGACTGCCGGTAATTTAGGGCTTATTTACATCAGCAATTTTTTGAGAGGGTGCTCTGAAGTCATTGTTCTGGCATCTTCATATGCCTTTGCATCCGTGCTGATACCACCGGAAAAACGCGCCAAACTTTTCAGTATATTCAACGCTACGTATTTTCTAAGCTGGGGCATCGCCGGAACCTTTATTGCCGGACCCATCACAGACATACTCTTGGCTTGCGGTGCATCGGAAGTGTTTTCATATCAAATGGCTTTCGTGTCTTCTGCAATCATGACCCTTATCGGTTTTATCATTCAGGGAGTTCTGTTGTTTGTATATATTCCAAGATACTCAAACTAATCTTCTAGATCCGGTTCAAAGAACAACCACAACACCTGGGGGAACGCTCGTTTAAACCCGATTTCACAACGGTTGACGGCATTGATGAGTGATTCGGCGGAATCCATTTTTACCATTCGGGCTTTTACGGCTACCATTACATCCTTTCCCAATTGTATGGTCAGCAGATTAAAGACCTCATCGATGTCATTTTGTTTTTGTAAAAATTCAAGCATTAGTACCCGTTGTTTCGGTTCGACACTCTGGCCGATCAACAGTGCCTTCACTTCGATCCCGATAGCAAAAGCAATCACCACCAGTAAAATGCCGATAAAAATACTGCCCATGGCATCATAGGCAGGATTACCTGTGATAATGGTTAGGGTTATTGCGATCAGCGCAACGCATAAACCGAGTAATGCGGCAAGATCCTCTCCAAAGACAACCAAAAGATCGCTTTGACGCGTCTCTTTAAACCATTGTCTTAACGTTCTTCCATGCCGCTCCTTGTTGACTTCCCTCAGGCAGCCCCACATGGAGATGCTCTCTGCTATCATGGAAAAAAGCAATACGCCGATTGCTACATAGGGATAGTTCAAAGATTCAGGATGATGAAATTTGTGGAATCCCTCGTAGATGGAAAACACCCCCCCCATACTGAATAACATTAAAGCGACAATAAAAGACCAGAAATAAACCGTCTTTCCAAAACCCAATGGGTAGTCCGGTGTAGGAGGTCGCTTTGCGCGTTTGATTCCCAATAACAAAAGAAGCTGGTTCCCGCTGTCCGCCAATGAATGAATGGATTCGGCCATCATGGAACCTGAACCTGTAAGTGCAGCAGCAATGAGTTTTGAAATGGCGATGGCCAGATTGGCGCATAAAGCAAAAATGATACTTTTTATGGAGTCAGCACCATGGGACATAAATAGTCCTCTCTTTTTTTGTAGAACCTATCCCAAAAACAATCTAAGTGCCCATGGATGTGTTACGAAACGGTTCAAAATGCTCACATACTACGTGTATGTTCCGCTTTTTCACCGTTTCGTGCCTTCCCCTGAACCCTTTATTTTTGAGATAGGTTCTAATCGGTTAGCGATTTACAGCAAATCGATTTCAGACGAGCTTTAGGCACAAGGATTGATGATTTTCGATTGACGATTGAATATTTAAGGAATTCTATAATTTTGTTAATAAAAAGAAAGAGTTAGATCTGATTTAATAAAAACAACATATTGATTTAATTGGGTAGAGCGATACTGTCAATTTTCAATTTGGTTCAAGTTTTATCCATCGTTCCACCATTTCTCCAATAACGGCACATTCCAGTCCAAATGGGAGATATCCTGCATACCCTAGAATCGGCATTTCAAATATTTTAAATCGATGAACGAAGGGGATGCTGTATTTCCACTTTGCTAAACTGTAAGTGTTCCACATTTCCCAAAAAAAACCGCAAAAAAGGGCTGCCAGGGCGGGTGATATCACAGGGCTCCAATGACCGGAGACCATTTCCGAGAGAATATGCTTTTCTCCCATCAGGGTCTGAAGTGACACAATAATGATCAAAGGTGAGATCCAGAGCAGAGAAAAGAGGGTGTCGGGCCACACGCCGATGCACATCAGACCGATACCGGAGGCGGCAAGGGCCGAAAGGGCTGACATTTTTGGATGAATGAATTTAAAGGGTTTAAAACTATCGAAACCCGGTCGAACCCAAGAAAACGTGTTCATCAAATCTCGTGTTCCCAAAACTGCCGGCAGTACCGTTGAAAAGGAGAGGGTTGCATACAAAAAGTATTCCCAGGCATCATAATGAACCCCCGTATAGTACCAGTTTTGAACGAACCGATTCAGGTATTCAAAAAACCACCAGAATACGGCGCTGGCGGGGAATAAAAAAAGAAAAAGCCGGGTATGATCGAGGATCATGCATCGTCCGATTTGCCTTTGGCAGAATGCATTGATGATGAGGATATATGAAAGCCACAGCGGTGTAAACGTGTGGGGCTGAAACCCGGCAAACCAGGAAAATCGTGTCCATGCCAATATCCATGTCACCATACCGGTGATCACACCCAACCATCCCCACCAGGGGAAAGCGTATAAAGGAGAAGGTTTTATGTTGATTTGCCGGAAAGATTTGACAATCGTGAACAAAAGAGGAATTGCAAAGCAAAGGATAAAAAGGGTGTATCCCGCAAAGACGTTCCATGAAAACGGCGCATGATGGACATATTGGCTGTGCGGGGGAAACTCCAGATACCGCTGAACCGGAAAATTTGCCAGAACAATTCCCAAAAGCGGCAGGCCCACAAGCATCATCGTCAAAATAAACAGCTTAAAAAATAGTCTTCTCACAGGTCTCAAATTAGCCTTTCGGCGATGGTAAAATCTTCACCACGGTCCTGTGCATTTTTTTATCGCTTTTCAAACCATATGACATCCGGATGGTTTTAAGTCGGCCTTCGGCAAACAGCTTGACACATTCCGGATAAAGCGCCCATTCTATTTTCAAACCTTTTTTCCTGACAGATTCTATGGTGTCGTCTTCTGATATCGTGTAGGCTTTTTGGCCGATAATGGGGCCTGAGTCCTCTCCGTAATCGACAAAATGAACCGTACAACCGCCGATTTTACACCCATAACGAAACGTATCACCATATCCGTCAATACCGGGAAACGCCGGGAGAAGTGCGGGGTGAATGTTCATTATTTTAGGGTCGCCGGGAACCATATTTACCCTGTCGATAAAATAGGGTGTCAGATTCCGCATAAAACCGGCCAGTACCAGAAGGTCAAATGGATAGTTTTTTATTTTGTCAAGGAGCGTTGCTTCGGCAATCGCCCGCGTGGTAAAAAAGGCTTTTGTCTTTTCCTTATCGGCATCGGCGGGGAAAAGGTGTTGTTTTGATAGAATTTCATTGAGATCAAAATCGTCGGGAAGCTTTACCTTCTCAGGTGATTTATTAAAACGTCGAACGATCGAACCATAATCAACAACAAAAGAAGGAATTTTAAATTTTTCCCCCCTTTTAAGACCTTCGGAGTCGGGATTGTCCGATCCAATGAATACGATTCTGCCGCGGATTTGTCCGGATTCACAAGCATCCATGATGGCCTGGAGGTTTGTGCCGCTTCCAGATATCAGTGCGCCGATACGAATGTTTTGGTTCATTGCCGACATCTCCTTCATTACAATACTTTTACCATAAGCGGAATGGCAACAAAGGTGCCGATGGAACTGCCTATGTTTGTAAAAACCACCACCAGAAGAATGCGTGTGATCTTGTTTTTCCAAAAACCTTTTATAGAGAGGATATCATTGGGCAAATTCTCAAAATCCCTGACCTTTGGCTTCCTTGAAAAGGCTTCTACAAGTCCTGAAACCCAGCCTGCCGCAATCATTGGGTTCAAAGAGGTCAGCGGAGCAGCCAGGATTGAAGACAAAATCGTCAACGGATGGGCCAGAGCGATGACCGCGCCAAGACCTGCAAGAATACCGTTTGCCATCACCCACCATGTGATCATATTTGTTCCTGCATGGGCGCCGCCATGATAAAAGCCCCATACAAGGAGGACAAGTATGCCTAAAGGAATAATCCATTTTAAGACGCCGGATAGTTTTCCTTTGGGCGGGATCTGATTTAAGCGATCAATGTCAATTTTGGCTTCCCAGTATTTTTTAATACCAGGAACATGACCGGCACCAACAACAGCAACTATTTTTTTACCGGGCGCTGTTCGTATTTTATAGGTCAGGTATTGATCCCTTTCGTCGATGAGGATATCCTTTAAAACAGGAAGTGATTTTCCTACATCAGCAAGGAGTGACTCAAGTACATCTTCTTGTTTCATTTTTTCAATGTCTTCCTCACTGATGTCTCCGATGTCACCCATGGATAAAATTAGTTGAAACAACAGCTTGATTTTGCCCCACAATCCCATGGCTCGCCAAGTTTTCGCCAAGGTGACGCGAATGTTCCTGTCGGCAAGATGTATATCTGCACCGACCGCTTCACCGGCATCGATGGCCCTGATCATTTCAGCTCCGGGCACAATATCAAATTTATCGGCAATCCGTTTTTGGAAAGATGCCAGAAGGAGATTGGACAACAGTAAAAAGGATTTTTTCTCTTTAATAACTTTGATGATATCCGTATCCAGCCATTTGTCTTTCTGGCGAATGGACTGATATCTGGCCTCACACAATTCGACGCAGACCGTGTCCGGCTTTTCTTTTTCGATGACGTCGCTGACCAGTTGAGCACTCTCTTTGGATACGTGTGCGGTACCTACAAGTATGATTTCTTTTTCTTCAAAAATAAGGGAATGTATGTTATTTGTCTCGTTTTTCATCAGAATTCCATAATATAAAGTAATCGGTTCAAGGTTAAGGGTTCAAAGGCTGTGGTTACTTGTCAGCTCTCACTTTGTTATATAATGTGCTGATCGACCTCTTTCATTCATCAGGTGAGATGTTTTTATTACCGCTATGCGGCATGATTTTAGCAAGTTAGAGTCTTTCAGCCTGGAACGGTAGACGTTGAACCACTCAACCCAAATATATATATGAAAAAACCCGTGTTTGACAAGCCTGAATGAAAATGCCCCAAAAAAACATTAAATGCAAACTGGAAAATTTATATCAAAGATATAATCAGCCAAAATATATCCATCCGGATCCGATTGAGTTTCTCTATTTATACGAAGATATAAAAGACCGGGAGATTGTCGGATTGATTGCATCTTCCCTTGCTTATGGCAGGGTGAAACAAATACTCAAAAGCGTTTCATATGTTCTTGATATGATGATACCCTCTCCTCATCTGTTTCTTAAAAAATCAACGCATTCATCCATGTGTAAAGTTTTTAAGGGATTTAGACACAGGTTTGCCCATGGAGATCATCTCGCGGCATTGCTACAGGGTATAAAAAACGTCATCGACCAATATGGTTCATTGAACGACTGTTTTGTCCATGCAATATCTGATGATGACAAGACCGTCATACCTGCCCTGTTTTTTTTTACAACGGCACTTACAAAGGGGGACAGTAACCCCGGACACCTTATTGCTTTGCCTGAAAAAGGAAGTGCCTGCAAACGGTTGAATCTTTTTTTAAGATGGATGGTTCGAAAGGACCGTATCGATCCAGGAGGGTGGCATGGTGTGCCTGTTTCAAAACTCATCATTCCGCTGGATACTCACATGCACAAGATAAGCTTGAAACTGGGATTTACCGCAAAACAACAGGCAAACATGCGCACCGCCCTTGAAATAACGGCCGGTTTTAGACAAATTATTCCTGATGATCCGGTAAAATATGATTTTGTACTGACCCGGTTTGGGATCAGAGACGATATGAATATAGATAATCTTTGACAAAAAAGTACTAATATCTTATATCTACCCATTATGTCCGAAGCCATAATATCAAAAATACTCGCTGATAAGGAAAATCTGGAACGTGTTCTTGACAATCTCAAGATCGGTATCATTGCCCATGATTTGAACCGTCATATTTTTTATTTCAATAAGGAAGCCGAAAAAATAACCGGTTACGATAGAGAAGAAGTTCTGGGTAAAGATTGCCATGAGGTTTTTGGGGAACCGTTTTGCGGAGGACAATGTTCTTTTTCCGGCGACAAACCTGTTTTCGAAGACAAAAGCGCGTATTTAAACAATATTGTAACAAAAACCGGTGAATCCCGACGCATCGAAATGTCTGTCACGATCATAAGAGATAAAAATGGTCTGAATTTCGGTGTACTTGCTTCAATGGTAGATGTTACCGAAATTTTAAACCTTTCTATGAAGGCCCATGAACTGACCAGCTTTTCAGGCATTATCGCCAAAGACAGCAAAATGATGACGGTTTTCCGGCAAATCCGGGATGTTGCCGGTTACGATTATCCGGTACATATATCGGGTGAAACCGGTACCGGAAAGGAACTGGTTGCCAGTGCCATTCATAATGAAAGCCGCAGAAACGGGGCACCCTTTGTTCCGATTAACTGCGGAGCGCTTCCGGAAAGCCTCATTGAAAGCGAGCTGTTCGGTCATGTCAAAGGTGCTTTTTCAGGCGCCCTTCGGGACAAAAAAGGACGTTTTGAACTGGCTGACACAGGCACACTTTTCCTTGACGAAATCGCTGAACTTTCGAGACAGATGCAGGTGAAGCTTTTGCGCTTTT